>WTAY01000015.1 GCA_013139345.1 Methylophaga sp.
CGGCGTTTTTCAAGGTAGTTGTCGTCTAAATTATTAAGCAGCCACTTTATTTTGCTCTGGATTTAGCTCCACAGCACCTTCAGGCTCCCAGTTTCTTGCATCTCCAGACCATCGTTCTGGATATTCATTTCTTTTTTGTTGATACAGCACTTTTCTTTTCTCTAATATCTCAATATCAAGCCCTTGGTGTCTTTGGTTTGGTGTAACAAACTTGATCCGACTATGGCGGTGTTCATTGTTGTACCAATAGACAAAGCCTTTTACCCATTGTCTTGCGCCGTCTAAGGAATTAAAGCCTTCAGATGGCCAGCGAGGACAATACTTTACTGTTCTGAATAATGATTCAGAATAAGGATTATCATTACTAACTCTTGGGCGGCTACGTGAACTGATAACGCCTAAATCATGCATCTTTGCATGCATGGTCAGGCTCTTCATCGGTACGCCATTATCTGAGTGCAAAACCAAGTTCTGTTTTCTGCATTTCTCCAACCAAATACTGCGTTCTAATAACTCGGCTGCTTGTTCACCAGTTTCTTTGGTATGAACTTCCCAGCCAACAATTTTTCGACTGTAAATATCTTCTATCATATAAAGATAGTAGTGCAGCCCAATGAACTTTGTTGGCAAATAGCTAATGTCCCAGCTCCATACTTCATTGGCTTTCGTTGCTGTGTAGCTGGTGGGTTTGTTATTGACCTTTCTAACCTTTGCTTTTCCTCTATGGTGTAGCATACCTTCAGCTTTTAATACGCGGTAAAAGCTGGATTCAGAGGCGATGTATTCTCCTCTATCAGCCAATATGGGTACTATTTGGCTCGGTGGTAATGAGGCAAATTCTTCAGTGTTACAAATAGCAATAATAGATTGTCTTTCCTGCTCAGTGAGTTTATTGGCAGGCCCCGGCCTATTGGCTGTCGGTCGCTTATCTGCTGTTATTTTTCCTTCAGTCTGCCAGCGTTGTAATGTTCTAATGGATAGTCCTATCATCTTACATGCCTTATGTTTACTTGCTCCAGCTACAATCGCTTCATTGATCAGTTCTTCATAATTCTGCCTATCGTCAAGTAAGATCAATTGTCCTCGTCTTCCCCGCAATAGGCATTGAACTTTTTTCTAAGCACTAATAAAGCCGCTGTTTCGGCTAAGGCTTTTTCTTTTCTGTTGAGCTCTTTTTCCAGTTGCTTTATACGTTTTTTATCGGCCTTACTCTCTGGTGTTGCCTTTTTCTGCTTGCTGACATCGGTTGAATTAGCCGCAATGCACGCTTGTTTCCATGCTTTTATTTGCTCCGGATATAAGCCTTTGATTCGACAATATTCATTAACCTCAACTTCAGATAAAGTGGCTGTTTCTAACACGATGGCAAACTTTTCTTCGGCTGACCATTTATCTGATGGTATAACTTTTGACACTGAAAAACCTTTTGTTTTAAATTGTTTTTGCCAACTATACAGTGTTGAAAGGTTTATTCCTTCTTGTCGAGCAAATTGACTGACTGATAAATCACTATGGCTCAACTTTTTTAGTATTGCCTCTTTAAATTCGGTTGAATAATGCTGGTATTTCATTCATTGTTATCTTTCCGCTCCCTGTTTACTTATGAAATTAATTTAGGCGACAACTATCCTGACACAGGGGGCTATCTAAGGACGAGAAACTTTGGGATGAGCTAGATAAACAAGATGTTATGAGTCGTATTAGCTTTATTAAGCCGCGAAAAAAAGGTGAAAAATCGCGACAGGTTCATCAAGAAATTAAAGTATTGCACTGCACTTTTCCAGTGAAGAGAAAGGAAGGTATTGAAGTCACTTTGGTTCAGGCAAAAGAAATCAATCCACCGATAGGAAAACCACCTCTTACCTGGCGTTTATTAAGTAATCGAATCGTAGAAAATGAAGCGCAAGCCTGTGAGTTGATTGACTGGTACCGCTGTCGATGGGAAATAGAAATGTTTTTTGATGTTTTGAAGGTCGGTTGCAAGGTAGAGAAGCTTCAATTATCCAGCAAAGAACGCATTGAAAAAGCCTTAATCATGGCCATGATTATTGCTTGGCGAGTGATGTACCTTATGCGTTTAGGTCGCGCCTGTCCTGACTTACCTGCTGAACTCATTTTTGATTTTTTAGAGTGGAAATCATCTTATGTTTTACTGGAAAAGACGATTCCGAAAAAAACGCCTACACTTAACACTGTGCTAAGAAACCTGGCTACATTGGGAGGGTTCTTAGGGCGAAAATTGGATGGTGACCCTGGTGCTAAAAGCATTTGGACCGGTTTTCAGCGGATTCAAGATTGCGTATATGGTATTCAAATGGCTCACAAGCTAGAAGGTCTGGGTTAAATAGATGTGTGTAAGGAGATGTTTTAAAGCCAGTGAAGCTCATTATCAGTAAGATAATTAAACCACATGATGAATTATACTTTGTTCACATCGTCATAGTTTCATAAATCTTCGAAGATTTAACTCTCCACTTCAATTTACTTTTTGAAATTAGTTGTTCCAACTTTTGGCGACTCGTTGCTGCTTACCAATTGTTTGCTGAATAACAACGTTTAAATTTGTATCCCAAATTCTATTTTGTCCTTCAAGCCATTGAACATGTCGAACAAATTGACGCAAATCACTAAGTGTTTCTTTATGAGAACCAGTAAAATTTAATCCACCGTGTATTTTATCTTTATCAATCAAAAAGGTTTCTCTGCCAAAAGAGGCTAAACCTTTTGTTTGAACGTGGACAGTTTGTGATTGATCTTGTCTACTTTGCTCAAAAATAGAACGCCCCATAAAAGCATTTATATGATTGGGTAAGGTCAAATAATGCACTAATGAAGGCGCAAAATCGATACTACTGGCATAATTAGCATCAAAATGGCTCGGTAACTTTCTAGTTGGATCATGAATAATCAAAGGAATTTGATCCACAAAAATACTTTGATAACCTGAACCCGGTTTATTAACTGCTTCGACATAGACTTTTTCATGATAATGGCAGTGATCCGCAGTGAAAATCACAATGGTGTTTTCAGCTAATGGGGATTGCTGAAAATACTTCCAAAATTTACCAAAAGCATCGTCTAGATTATGAATGGTATTTAGCGAAATATTGTCGCCTTCTCCATAAGTTTTGCCATCTTCTTTAACATCTAACATTGCATGCGTCTCAAAATTGTATATATTCAGAAAAAAGGGCTTGTTGGTATTCGAGTCGGAGCTATTTTGTTGTTTTTCCAAATCTTTCAATAAACCAACGAGCCCTCTAAATAACTGTTGATCAGAAATGGCATTGCTTCTCAAGGGAACTTGGTCTGATAAATATTTTTTGGACAAGGAATCAGCCGTCCACACCTGGTTAAATGTTAATATTTGCATCATCTCGTCAATAAACGTGGTATCGCGGAACTGAGAATGTAAGAACATTGTCTCGTAATTATAATTATTGAATAAATGACTCAGGCAAAAATAATCCGTCTTAGGCAAACTGGCGTAATTATCATGCCAACCACCATGACCACCATATTTGGGATAAATTGAACAAAGTTGGCCATGTAAACCGCGATAAGTTGCAGCTGTATGATTATAGTAGTTATCAATAACCATAGAATCTGCATGCTGTGCAAAATCATTTAGAAATGGCGTAATGTCGGTGTATGCAGATCCATACACATTACTGGTTCTAGAGGAAAAACCTTCAGTAAAAAAAATAATTATATTTGGTTGCTGGCTAGTCGAACCAGAATTGCTCGACTGTGTTATTTTTTTAGTAAAGGGTGCTTGTCCATGATAAATTATGTCTTTAATTAAAGGATATTTTACATCTGGCTGAAAATGGAAATTATATTTCTTCGCTGTTGATAAATTTTGTGGACTTATATTCACTGCTTCTTCACTTTGTATAAATAAGGTGTCATACAGAGACCACATAGGCGAATAATGCTGCAATTGATGCTGCGCCAAAAAGTGATTACGTTGTTTGACTAATCCATCAGGCCACAACGCAAAGGCGTTAGGTATGGTAATTGCCAGTGATAATACAGATAGCGTCACAAAGGTACTTCGAAGATTGTGTTTGGAGGAGATTTTAATATTTTTACGTCTTTCCACTAAAATTACAAAGGTGGAAAAAAACATCAAAAAAAATATTAATATGAGTAGATATGTCCCATTCATAATAATGGAGGCATGATTCATA
>WTAY01000090.1 GCA_013139345.1 Methylophaga sp.
GCTTCATGGTTTTCAAATTCATCAGCGACGTGATCGATTTGACCTTTAAGGCTAACAAATATACGTTTTAAACTGTTCATAGTGATTATCCTGTTTGGTGTAAAGTCATTATCACTATTGCAATGGCCATGCCAATTATATTTAACTTTAATAATCAAGTAGATAAGTTATTTAATTTTTTAATTTAAAAATAAATATACATTTAATGCGCACCCTATATACTTAAAATGAACACCATATAATTTAAAAACATTTTATACATTAGTTAAACCATGCAAAAACCACCTCCTGAACAACGCGACTTTTTTAAACAAATTGCCGAATTAGCTTTTGCCAATCCGTTTAGCCAAGAAAGAGAACGGCAGGACTGTGCTCTGCTCAATATTTCACTAGGAACGCTGGATATTTATCAGCGCAGCGAGAAAATTCAGGCACTACTACTAGACCAGTTACCATTAAATAATTTCCGTATTACGGACTATCAAGGCAACAGCCAAGAACACATAAAATTCACTTGGCTGTTTTATCAGTTTCATGAATTTCAGGCGCAATTTAATCAATTTATTGAAGATCAGCGTTTAGCGGGCGATAAACCGATTGAATTACCCTGCGCCAAAGCATTAAGTCAGCGCTTTCAACAAGCCAATTTTAATATTCCTGAAACAGAAAAGTTCATTGCTTTGTTTTACCAGCTGCACCGTGGATTTTATTTTATTAGCACAGCAGTTTCGGGTAATTGCCCCGCAATTATCGAATTGCGCATGCGTTTATGGAACAATATTTTCACGTTTAATCCGCAGTGGTATATGGATTATTTATGCGGAAAAATGGAAGACTTTTCGACGCTATTGCTCGGTGCAACCGGCACAGGAAAAAGTCTGGTTGCGCATAGCATAGGCTGCTCAGGATTTATTCCCTTTGATTTATCTAAACGCTGTTTTAAAGAAAGCTTTACTCGCTCATTTCAAGCGATTAATTTAGCGCAATACCCTGATTCTTTATTAGAATCCGAGTTATTCGGCCATAAAAAAGGCGCATTTACCGGCGCAATTGAACATCATCAGGGTTTATTTTCTCGCTGCAGCGAACATGGCGCGGTATTTATTGATGAGATTGGTGATATTGACATTCCAACCCAAGTAAAGCCACTCAATGTTATTCAGGATAGAACTTTTTGCCCGGTGGGCAGTCATGAAAAAATGCGTTTTTCAGGGAGAGTGATCAGCGCGACCAATCGTAATATTGAACAATTACGCAAAAACGGACACTTTAGAGATGATTTATACTATCGCTTATGCTCTGATGTGATCGAGGTGCCTAGCTTACAACAACGCTTACAAGAAAACCCTGAAGAATTAAAACATTTAATCGCTAGTTTACTCAATCGTGTCACGGATATTCCCGCGCCACATTTAGTCTCACGCATAACAAGCCATATACGTACTTCCATACCTAAAAACTACGCTTGGCCAGGCAATGTTAGAGAGCTGGAGCAATGTATACGACGTATTTGTTTGACTGGTAACTACCCTATTAACGAACCTGTACAACTACAGACTGGCAATGGATTTACTTTAGCCAAAAATTCAGGAGAGACCAGCGCACAATCGCTACTACAAGACTATTGTCGTTTTCTTTATGAGCGCCACAATAGCTACGAAGCGGTAGCTAGAATCACTCAGCTAGATCGACGTACCGCTAAGAAATATATTGTTGATTAAATAACTTTCCCATATACATAAAAAAGGGCGCAATCAATGCGCCCTTTAATCTAAATAAGCTTTCTAAACTTACACTATTTTATTGTGGAAACGAGCTATCAATAATAACTGCATCTAATTGATCTCCATTTGTATCACCTTCACCAGCAACCGGTATCCACTGTGCTAAACAAGTATTGTCAGTAACACAAGGGTCTGTCAACGTTTTCAAGAACTCCACCAAAAAGCCAACCTGCATATCACTTAAGTTCAAGGTTTCTAACTCAAAACTAGAAAAGTTTAAAGCTTCCAAGGTGTTTTCTTGCATTTTATCTAAATTACTAACGCCTTCTGCAGCAAGCTGAGTATCATCAAAATTTTCAATCGCATTAGCTGCATTAGAATGATGCTTAATAACCGCGCCTAATGTTGCATAAGCACCAGCATGAGACCAAGGACCCGTTACTTCAACATTTATTAAGGAAGGCGTTCTAAAAGCAAACTTATCTGTTGCTTCATCCTGAAGGCCTGTTTCACGTGCACGACCAAAGTCTTTAGATCCATCAGCACCATTACCTTTTCCAGAACCAACTTGAGGCATAGCTAAATTATGAAAGCTTTCGTCGGTAAAGAAATCACCACTATGACAGCTAGAACAATTTGCTCCACCTTGCTCACTTGAAGTGAAAAATAAAATCGCACCTCTTTTAGCATTTGCTGAAATAGCCCAATTATTCCCTTCTACATAGCTTTTCCACGGCGTATTGGCAAACGCTTGTGAACGTTCGTATTCACCAATTAACATCGAAACTCTTTGTTCGGTAATCATCGTTTCAGGTTGATTTACATCACCACCAAATATATCTTCGAATTTTGCAAGCCAATAACCAGAGTCATTCAAAGGGTCTTCATCAGCTAAAGCTTCGCCATTATCACCAAGCACTTCAGGCCCATCATAACCACCTAACCTAGCGGCTAAAAATTCTCTAATATCCTGATCACTATAAGGGTTGTGATTAAATCCTTTCATTTCCTCTCTGGAAGTAACAGGGAATCGCGCTTGAGCCTGCACCAAGTTTCCGCCCGCTAATGGATCTGCTACACCGAATTCTGAATTGGGTGTACGAATACCACCTGCCGAACCATTTGCTCCCGGTACTGAATTTAAACTTTGTACACGTCCATCATGGAACTGAAATGTATCCCACGCAACAACATTAAAAGTCGTTGGGGCATTTCTCGGGACAGGCGGAAGAGTAGCGCCATCAACACCCTCATCATTCTCTCGCCCAGGCCCTAATAAATCTGGATCCTCAGATTCAGTCCCTATAGGTAATGCTAAACGATCCCCTCCCCCTAACAAAGGATGGTGACAAGTAACACAAGCCGAATCCCGGTCGCCACCTAAGGATTTAGAAAAAAACAATTCCATCCCTAATTGTGCTTCTGGACTATTAATATCGGGAACATCTCTACCTATTAATGGATCACCTGTTAATCCAAGCTGCCTAATAATCGGCCTCAGCGTTCTATTTAAATGCTTTTGATGCTTATGCATTTTACCATTGCCAGCCGTAGCACTAACGTTATAACCTGCAATACCTAATGCACAGAGCCCTATTAGAATTTTTTTCATTGTGTACCTACTCGTGTGAAGTTTTAATTTAACTACCCGCAATGACTCCATTACGGTGCCAATGAATTACAATTCAAGTATAAATAGTAGGTATATCTAAAATATGTCTTAACATAGCGACTTTGTAACAAAATGTAACAGCGAGACGACAGAGTATAGAATTACATGATCATTCAATGTTAAATTAACAATGTATTAATAAGATCATATAGCTATAATTTGCCCACCTTATTTAAAGGGAAATAAATCACTTGAACAGTGAAACTCAAAGCAAAATTCTCGTTGTCGATGACGATATAAAACTGTGTAAACTCCTTTGCCAATATTTAGACAAACAAGGCTTTTCGGTCAGCTGCGTTGAAGATGGCGAAAGCATGGACGCTCATCTCAGTAAATCATCTGCCGACCTTATCATCCTTGACCTGATGCTACCTGGAGAGAATGGGCTCAGCATCATTAAACGCCTAAGCAACCTACCAGTACCCATCATTATGCTGTCAGCAAGTGGTGAGGACATAGATCGGATTATTGGTCTAGAAATGGGGGCAGATGATTACTTAGCCAAGCCCTTTAATCCTCGCGAATTACTGGCTAGAATTCGTTCCGTCCTACGCCGCCCTCCCTCATTAAGCGCACCCGCTGAAGAAAGTAGCGATCTCTACCGGTTTGGCTGTTATCAATTCAACACTAACAATCAAACTTTATTACGCAATGGCGACCCCATTACTTTGACGAGCGGAGAACTTTCTCTATTAGAAATTTTCATTGCCAACCCTAAGCAGGTCTTGTCGCGCGATACTCTTTTAGAGAAACTAAAAGGCTATGATTGCGCACCTTTTGATCGCAGTATTGATGTGCGCATTATGCGCTTACGCCAAAAAATAGAAACCGATACATCAGCGCCCCTTTATATACAAACCGTGTGGGGTGAAGGTTATAAATTTATCCCTGGCAAGGTCTGCGCATGAATTTATTCCGGCGTTTAAATACCATCTATATAAATACCGGTCTAACACTCGCATTCGGCCTCATCAGTTTCACGCTTCTGTCTATACTTCTGGTGTTTTATTTTGTA
>WTAY01000211.1 GCA_013139345.1 Methylophaga sp.
CTAGTGAGCCGGCTCTTTTTGCAAAAGATGGAGGGGCTGATACGGTCTTATTTGTATTAACCTTGGCAGGTTTACTAAGAGAGTCAAAGAGTGAATGCAATGATTTTTCTTGCTCGCGTAAAAATGCTAAACGAGAGTCTTGGTCGGTAATTTTTGCATCTAATAGCTTTAATGTTGCTTGACGTTGCTGTGTTTTCTTTTGTAGCGCTTGCTGTTGTGTTGTTTGTTTGGCATAGCGTTCTTGCTGTGCTTTTTGTGCGGTAAAGACTATTTTCTGATCCGCCGTTAAGTTATTAAGTGTATTGCTAATCGTGGCTAACTGTTGCTGTCTAGCTTGATGAAAATAATGAAAGTAAGCTGTATTACGTGAGAGCGTTGCAGGATCGTTTTGATTTAATAAAATTTTAAGGAAGCTGGGTTGACCGTGAATATAAGAAGAGCGAATTTGTTGGTTGAGCGCATTTAATTGTTTGGCATGAGATGAGTGTTGCTGTTGTAACTGCTGCTCAAGCCGTTTTAATTCGACGTTTTGTTGCTTAATTTCTTGTTCAAGTTTTAATAGGGTTTTATTGAGCTTAGAAACTGCACGACTTTGTTGTTTGAGCTGTTTAAATAATTCTACTTTTGATGTTTTATTTTTATTTACATCTTGGTTTAAGGACTGGATCTCAGTTTTAACATCTTCTAATTGCTGTTGTGAATCTTCTTTAGCAAAAAGAGTAACACCGTGTGTTAACACTATTAGGGTAAATATTAAGCGAGACAACACAGTCGATGAGAACCTATTTTACTGAAACGAGTAGGTGTTTGCTCATTTCAGCCGGAATAGGTAAATCCATCAGTGACAGCATTGTTGGTGCTATATCTGCTAGTGTACCTTGGTCGATACATTCCGCTTCACGACCTGCAAAAATTAATGGAACTGGGTTGCTTGTATGCGCTGTATGCGGCTGGCCGGTTTTTTCATCTGACATAAGTTCAGCATTACCATGATCAGCGGTGACAATCATTTCACCACCTGACTCTTTAAGGGCTGACCAAATTCGTCCTAAGCAATTATCAAGGGCCTCAACGGCTTTAACGGCCGCGTCATAGTTGCCAGTATGTCCAACCATATCGGCATTAGCAAAGTTACAGATAATGACATCATATTTATTGCTATGGATGGCTTTAACGAACTGATCGGCAACTTCAGCTGCATTCATTGCGGGCTGTTGATCATAGGTCGTTATTTTAGGAGAAGGAATGAGAATGCGATCTTCTCCTTCAAAAGGCTCATCTCGACCACCATTAAAGAAAAAAGTCACATGGGCATATTTTTCTGTTTCAGCGATGCGTAATTGAGTTAGACCTAATGATGAAACATAAGCACCCAGCACGTTATTGAGCTTTTCTGATGGGAAGGCAACAGGTGACGTAAACTCTTTTTTGTACTCTGTCAGCGTGACAAATTCTGATAGCGTGATATTTCGTTGTCGTTCAAAGCTATCAAAGTCAGGTTCAATAAAGCTTTTGGTTAATTCTCGGGCACGGTCAGATCTAAAGTTCATAAAGACGATGGCATCGCCCTCTTCTACTTTTATCGTCTTGTTACCAATCGTTGTTGCTTTGACAAACTCATCTGTTTCTTCACGTGCGTAGGCCATTTCTAGTGCTGTATTTGCATCTACAGCCTGAAACTCCCCTTCCCCTTCAGCAATAAGCTGATACGCTTTTTCTACACGGTTCCAACGTTGATCACGATCAAGTGCATAGAATCGACCAATGAGAGAGGCAAACTGACCACCGCCAAGCTGCTCAAATTTTTCTTCCATCGCTTCAATAGAGGCTTGAGCACTTTTGGGTGGGGTATCTCGACCGTCAAGAAAGGCGTGAACATAGACCTTTTTTACGCCGCGAGAAATAGCGAGTTCAACCATGGCATGGATATGTTGTTCATGGCTGTGTACGCCACCAGGCGATAGCAGGCCTAGAATATGAACGGCCTTATCATTGTCTAGCGCTTTATCGACTGCATCGGTTAATGTGCGGTTGCTAAAAAAAGAACCCGTACGGATTGCGCGGCTAACACGGGTAAATTCTTGGTAGACAACACGGCCAGCGCCCATATTAAGGTGACCTACTTCTGAGTTGCCCATTTGATTACCGGGTAAGCCGACACCTGCGCCAGATGCGCTAATTAATGTGTGTGGATAGTCTTGCCATAAATGATCCCAGACAGGTGTTTTTGCCGCATGAATTGCGTTGTATTTTGGATCTTCACTGTAACCCCAGCCATCTAATATAATCAGGGCAAGTGGGCGGTGAGGGTGGCTCATGCAATCATCCTTCTATCTTGACGGGTCATTTATAAGTAAGAGAAAACACTCTGTTTGATGAGGCCTTCTAGTTAAATACATGCAAATCATTGAAAATGCCGTGTATTATATGGGCTTTTGTGACTAATTGCAGTCATGTAACTATTTGGTGAGTTTTGTGGCCAAGGCTGAAAATAATAATCTTATCTCTCATGATGCTGATATCGAGCGTGCAGCGTTTGCATTAAAAGCAATGTCGCACCCGTTGCGATTGAAGATTTTGTGTGCGGTAGGCGAGAAAGAACTTGCTGTTCAAGAGATTGTCGATTGTGTGGGTACTACGCAAAGTAATGTCTCGCAACACTTAGCAAAACTAAGAGATAAAGAAATTCTTTCATCTCGACGAGATGCAAATCGTATTTATTATAGTGTCAAAGATGAACGCACATTGCGTTTAGTAGAGATGATGCGCGATGTATTTTGTTCGAATTGATTGTAGAAAATAAGGTTAAATATGGAAAATGTAGGTGAGTTTGTTGTTAATCATTGGATTTTAGCATCGTCTTTTGTCGTGCTAGCCTATCTAGTGATGTCTGATTCTTTAAATCGTAAACTATCGGGAATTACTCCGATCGGTACTGCGCAAGCGATTCAGATTGTGAATCAACAGAAAGGACTGTTCCTTGATATTCGTGAGAAGTCTGAATTTTCTGAAGAACATATTGCTGAGTCAGTTAATGTTCCACTCGCTAAATTAGCAGAGGATTCATCGCTGAAAGATACTTCTCAGCCAATAATTTTGATTTGTGCCAGTGGTCAGCGTTCACGAACTGCGGCAAAACAGCTACATAGCAAAGGTTTTTCTGATGTTTATGTATTAAGTGGTGGCTTAAATACTTGGAAAGAAGCCAAGTTGCCCCTATTTAGTTAGAGACAAAGTAATAATCTAATGGCTAAAGTTGAAATATATTCATCTGCAATATGTCCGTATTGCGTGATGGCTAAGAAATTATTGGATCGTAAAGGCGTTGATTATAATGAGATTCGCGTTGATTTAGATCCTAGTAAGCGGCAAGAAATGATGAAAAAAAGTCGGCAACGGACAGTGCCGCAAATATTTATAAATAATGAGGCCATTGGTGGTTACACCGATTTAGTGGCTATTAATCAATCTAAACGACTGGACAACCTGTTGGCTCAGTCTTAATTATTAAGCTTTAAGGAAATATCATGGCAGAAGAAAACGCAGCACAAGAAGAGCAACAAGCACGATTTGTTATCCAAAAGATTTACACAAAAGATATTTCTTTTGAAACTCCTAACTCGCCTGAGATCTTCCGTGAAGAGTGGAAGCCGGAAATTGATTTACAATTAGGTAATGAATACAAGCGTATTGATGAAGATAATCATGAAATCACATTAACAGTAACTGTTACAGCAAAAGTGGGCGACAAAATTGCTTTCTTGGCTGAAGTGAAACAAGCAGGTATTTTCTCTTTAACAGGTTACAGTGATCAAGAAATGGGTCCATTAGTAGGTAGTTACTGCCCTAATACTGTATTCCCATTTGCACGTGAAGTGATTTCAGATGTTGTTATTAAAGGTGGTTTCCCACAATTAGTACTTTCGCCTGTTAACTTTGATGCCTTGTACATGAATCAAATTGAACAAGCTAAGCAACAAGCAGCAGCAAAAGCACACTAATCGGTAGTTGAGTCTTGTCAGATAATAACGAACAGCTATTTCCCACTCTTGTCATTGGTGCAGGAGCGTGGGGAACAGCGTTAGCTATTGCAATTGCTAGAAATGGCAATGAAGTCTTGTTGTGGGGGCGGGATGATAAACATCTAGCCGCCATGCAAGATACGCATAGCAATGAACGTTATTTACCAGGATTAATATTTCCTGAAAGCTTAAAGGTCACACCGAATTTAGAACAGGCATTAGCGGTTGCTAAACATGTGCTTATTTCTGTACCCAGCATTGCCTTTTCCGGCATGTTGGAGCAGATCAAACCGTTGATTCCCACTGGAACACCGCTTAGTTGGGCGACAAAAGGGCTGACACCTGAAACAGGTCGTTTTTTATATGAAACAGCCGCTGATATTTTAGGTGATTCACATGCATTAGCAGTGATTTCTGGGCCGTCCTTTGCTGCTGAAGTGGCAAAAGACTTACCAACAGCGGTGACATCAGCATCATTAGATGATGATTTTAATCAAGCATTAGCGTTGGCAATGCATAGTCCTACATTACGTGTGTATACAACACATGATGTATTGGGTGTGCAGATTGGGGGGACGGTTAAGAATGTACTCGCAATTAGTGCCGGAATTGCCGATGGATTAGGCTTTGGAGCGAATGCTCGTGCGGCATTGATTACCCGAGGTATGGCAGAAATATTACGACTATCTGCAAGCCTAGGGGCAGAAACAGAAACCATGTTTGGTTTATCTGGGATCGGTGATTTAATACTGACATGTACGGATGATCAAAGTAGAAACCGTCAGCTTGGCCTAGCAATTGGTCGAGGTTTAACCGTAGAGCAAGCTGTAGCTGAAGTAGGGAAAACAGTTGAAGGTATGCATGCTGCTCGTGAAGTCTTACTGCGAGCTCAACAAGCGGGTGTCGAAATGCCAATAGTTGAGCAAGTCTGCAAAATTCTATTTGAAGGCTATGACCCACGAGAATCGGTGCAGGCATTGCTTTGTAGGGAACAAAAGGCAGAAGCCAACGTTCCTACAGTAACAGCGAATAATTAAAGAGGAAATTTTATGCGTAAGATCGTTAAGTTAGGCAGTGTTATTGCTGTTAGCGTGATGTTGGCTGGTGGACTAACGGCCTGTGGTGGCGGTGGAATGTTTACACGCGATAAGGCTAAGACTGATGCAGAGATTGTATTAGGGCAAGAAGGCCGAACATTATGGGAATCAGGTCTACAGTATGCAAAAATTGTTGATCATGATGTTGCTGGCATTACGAATGATCATCCACTTGCTATAAGTAGCGATGAACTTCGAACGGTATTGAGCTCTCTTTATATTACTCAAAAAAGTTTTATTTCAAAAAACAAAGAGCTTCCATTATTCTCTCGCGCTGAACTACAGACGCTGAGTGTGGCTATTGCTAATGGTTTGTCTCAGGCAGATTCTAGTGAAGATATTAACTTTGTTAGTATTGGCTCACATAAAGGGGTTATCGCTAAAGAGCGTAAAACAATTACTGGCCGTGTATTCATGAGTGAAGGGCGTTTAAACATTGTGTTTGGCCTTGTTCATGAGCTATTTAGAGAAAAAGATATTGCAACAGGTCAAGAAATTGATCGTCGAATTCATCCTCTTTCACCAGGTACTCGTAAATCTGAAGCGAGAATGCCAATAAGAGTTGCGCTTGATTCTGGACAATCTTTTTATCTTGATCCTGAAACAGGTAAAGAGCGTGCTGATTGGTTAGTTATTGATATTGCAACTGTGTTAGCAGAAGCTAAAAAGCGTAAAACGGGTGATACCAGCTCAGTAACACCAGAATTATTAGAAGATATCGCACAAAGTAAGCAAGATGCCGGCAACTTACGTGAAGATGTGGGTGGTATTAAAGAAATATTGTTTGAAATGAGCGATGAAATTGAACGTTTAAAACAACAAATTGAAGAGTTAAAAGCAAAGCCTTAAGGCATTAATATTAACGATTTGGTTAAAATGAAAAGGAGCTTCGGCTCCTTTTTATTGCGAGTCATAAGCTATAACGTCGATCACCCAGCTTGCAACGAGGTAATAGTTGTTCAAGGTTTTTAGATAAAGTTAATACTTTAAAGTTTTCGCCCATTTCTGATGGCAGGGTGAGTTGCTTAATTTCTGACGCATAGTGAAAGTGGCTCAGTTCGTTGGCATTGTCACCCGTGGGAGCAAGTTCTGTAATCCCCCCAGCCAATAAAAAATCAGCTTGAGATTGGAAACCTTCAACATCAAGTTCATTATCTATTGCTGTTTGAGCTAATGCGGTGAAGTTTACATGGGCGGTAATATCTTGAATGCCTTGTAGGATAAGCGGGTTGTCGTGGCCTTGGTGCTGGTAATAGCACATGAGGGTACCCTTATCGCGTTGTGGGTGATAATAGCTCGCTTGAGGATGACCATAGTCAATGATGAAAATAGCACCTTGCTCTAGGCTGTCGGCAAGGCTAGCGAGCCAAGCCTCGGCGGCTAAGTTAACTTCAGTTGTGTAACTGATATCACCGATTAACTTTTGGATATCGTCAGTATGGGATGAGAGATATGGCTGAGATAGCTCACCTTCGCACCACTGTAATTCTGAATTAATGGTTTCAATATAACGTTCAGTGACTTGCCCTTGATTAAACGTCAGGCAATGAACAGGCATGGCATCACACACTTCATTAGCGAGAATAACGCCGATAAAGTTTTCAGGTAGTGAGTCAAGCCAGACGACACGATCTAAAATATCTGGAATTTCTGAACGTATTGATTCTTCTTGCCTATATCGTAAGTCAGCGCTTGCTTCAATAATGTAGTAATGATCTGGCAAGCTGGATTGGCTTTGCAATTCAGTCAAAATATCAATGGCCATTTTTCCGCTACCAGCGCCAAACTCTAAGATATTGGACTGCTTTGTTTGTTCAAAAACAGCGTTAATATGTTGAGCCAATGTGCGTGAAAAAAGTGATGATATTTCTGGCGCAGTGGTGAAGTCACCTTGCTTGCCGATCTTATGACTACCGGCACTGTAATAACCTAGGCCGGGAGAGAAAAGGCAATACTGCATATAGTCAGAAAAACTTATTTTACCTCCAGATTCGACGATCTTTTGTTTAATAAGTGTTAATAATTGTTCACTATGTTGTTGCGCTATTGGGTCTGGAACAGGTAATTTATCAGCCATAGTCATCGTTCTTCAAGGATATTATTGGGTGTTAGAAAATACAGTATTAGTTACCGGCTCAGGCCGCCGTATTGGCTTTCATCTTGCCTCACGATTACATCAAGAGGGCTATGCAGTGCTTGCTCATTATCGTACGCATACGGATGAAATCCAAGCCTTACATAATTTAGGCATTGAGACTATTCAGGCTGACTTTAACAATAGTGCCGCTATTTTACAGTTTGTTGATGATTTAAAGCTACGCTGTAGTAGTTTTAGAGCCTTAATTCATAATGCTTCATCTTTTGCACCTACATCGACAGAGTTAGCGGTAGCAGCAGAGCAATATGAACAGTTCTTTAATGTTCATATGATGGCGCCATTTTTAATCAATCAAGGCTTACAGTCTTTATTGCTCGGCATCGATGATAACCCCGCAGACATTATTCACATTACCGATATTAATGTTGAAAACCCAACCCCACGCTTTGATATTTATGGCACTACAAAGGCCGGCTTACATAATATGATGCTGGTGCTGGCGAAGAAGTTTGCGCCACAGATTAAAGTTAATGCTATTGCCCCTGGACCTGTGTTATTTACGGAGCAACATTCACAAGAGGTTCAGCAACAAATGCTGGCGGAAACACCATTGGCAAAAGAAGGAGGAGTTGAGCCTGTTTATCTGGCAGTAAAAAGCGTGTTAGAGAACCCATTTTTAACGGGTGCTAGCATTCCTGTTGATGGTGGTCGCCGTTTGTCCAAACGTTAAGTTATTTACACTTATCTCGACACCTGCTTGCTGTAGCTCAAACGGCTTATCCATTAGGTGAGCAATAATCTCATCGAGTAATGGATAGAGAAAATACTCATCCGTAATTAGATGTGCTGGTCGCTCAGCTTCTTCTGGCAACTGTATCTTAGTTAGAATATCTAGATCAGCAGGGCGGTCTTTTGTTTTTCTGGCCGGATCATTTCTATCTCGCCCAAGTTGCACTTCAATCATATTGCAGATAGTCTTCAAATCAGCCTCCGCTTGTTCGGTTTGAATAAAGACAACAACATTAAGAAAGTCGCGTTGACTATTCATACCTATCGGTGGGATTTCTAACACGCGACTCAATGAAAGCAGTGGGTAGTGCTTAAGTAATAAGCGAATAATCTGTTCAATATTATTGTAGGGTTCGATATTGCTACCAATACCTAGCAGGTAGCCAGATTGAACCTGAGACATTATTTTTGACGCTCAATGACGATTCTAGCGATATTTTGACCGTGCAATGCAACTGGTTTACTTAGAGTTAGTTTGAGCTTTGGAATCGGGTAGTTTTGCAGTAATAAGGCCGCTAAATCTTCGGCTAATGTTTCAATTAACTGATAACGACTTGCTTCAACAAAGCTAACAATCGTATTCGCAATCGCACCATAATCTAAGGTATCGGCGATATCATCACTTTTTGCAGCTTTAGCAATATCCCAATCCATTTCCAAATCAAAGCTGAGGGTTTGCAGTGTTTCACGCTCCCAATCATAAATGCCAATGATAGTGTCGATTTGAAGATCGTTAAGAAATATTTTGTCCATGAACTCACAACTAGATAAAGTGGAAATAACTGCCAACACCCCTATAATGGTGTGATGTTGAATTGAGGTGCATCATATCATGCTTGAAACTCTTACTTTGCCGATGATTGTTATTGTTGGCGCTTATTTAATTGGCTCATTATCGAGTGCGATTATTTTATGTAAATTAGCAGGTCTACCCGATCCTCGCTCACAAGGTTCAGGCAACCCAGGCGCAACCAATGTGTTACGTTTTGGAGGCAAAAAATTAGCTGCAACCGTATTAATTCTTGATGTGGTTAAAGGTATTTTGCCTGTTGTTGTTGCGATTCTATTAGGCTTAGATCAAACATGGATAGCTGCCACAGCATTAGCAGCCTTTATAGGTCACCTGTACCCCGTATTCTTTCAATTTAAAGGTGGGAAGGGTGTGGCGACAGCATTAGGTGGCTTTTTAGCATTATCGCCACTATTAGCGGGAGCGATATTATTAAGTTGGTTGCTTGTGTTTAAAGTGAGTCGAATCTCATCACTCTCTGCAATAATTGCAGCGTCACTTGGACCCGTTTATAGCCTTTGGTTAATTGACTCAATCAATGCCCGCTGGATAGTGTTTGTGATTGCCATCATGCTGGTGGCTAGACACCACGGTAATATTAAACGCCTGTTATCTGGCGAAGAAACGAAATCGAAATAAGAAGAACATTATTATGGCATCACTAGCAGACCAGCTTCTCAATATGGGCGTTGTGGACAAAAAGAAAGCAAAAAAATCACAACACCAAAAACGTAAAACAGAGAATAAAAATAGAAAAGCAGTTAAATCGGGCAAAGAAGTGAAAACCGATGCAATGCAAAAGCAACTAGATCAAGCGGCTCGTGACAAACAACAGCGTGATTTAGAGCTGAATAAGCAACGTGATGCTACTCAAGCTCAAAAGGCGTTAATCGCAGAAGTCGGGCAGATCGTTGAGAGACACAGCATCAAAATTCCTAAAGAAGCAGAGCTTGCCTATAACTTTAGCCATAACAGCACAGTTAAAAAACTGTATATCACAGAACAACAACAAAAAGAGCTCACACAAGGGTATTTGGCCATTGCTGTTGTCGGCGACAATTACGCATTAATTCCAGACAAAATTGCTGAACGAATTGAAAGCCGATTACCTGAATTAGTCATTCGTACTCAAGTCGAACAAGTCATAGATGAGAATGATCCGTATGCGGATTATCAGATCCCTGACGACTTGATGTGGTAAAACGCTATTACATTCTTTTTAAGGCGGGCTTAACTCATCCAAAGGCCAGCGAGGTCTAGCTGAAAAAGTTGGATTATCTTGTTTAACCATTGCTGATTCTCGCATAGCGCCGGCAAAGGCGATCATCGCGCCATTATCACTACAAAACTCTGGGCGAGGGTAATAGACCTCAACATGAGGCATAGCATCCAATCTCGTGCGTAATGCTTTATTTGCACTTACGCCACCGGCAACAACTAATGTTTTACGCCCTGTTTCTTTTAATGCACGTTTACATTTGATTGCTAATGTTTCGACTGCTGCAGTTTGAAAGGCGAGCGCTACATCCGCTTTATCTTGCTGCGTTTGTTCGCTATCACGCCAGGTATTCATCGCAAAGGTTTTTAAGCCACTAAAGCTAAAGTCTAATCCAGGACGATTGGTCATCGGTCTTGGAAAGTCATATTTATCAACAGTACCATGTTCCGCTAATGCAGCAAGGATAGGGCCTCCGGGATAATCTAAGCCGAGCATTTTGGCTGTTTTATCAAATGCTTCACCAATCGCATCGTCAATAGATTCACCTAATAATTGATAATTACCAATACCTTGAACATCAATCAATAACGTGTGCCCGCCTGAAACAAGCAGTGATACAAAAGGAAAGGCTGGCGGATTATCTTCTAATAAGG
>WTAY01000114.1 GCA_013139345.1 Methylophaga sp.
CTCATGATCTTCCGTTAAACGATTTAAATTTTGTTCACCTTGGGCTTTATCCCACGCTAAACCACGATCGTTCAATTGTCTAAAGACACTACATACCCGAGCATGAGCATATTGCACATAATAAACGGGGTTATCATTACTTTGAGACTTGGCTAATTTAAGATCAAAATCCATATGCTGATCAGCACCACGTAAAACATAGAAAAAACGAGCAGCATCTTTGCCGATTTCTTCTTGTAATGCTTTTAAGGTGACAAATTGACCACTTCGCGTCGACATCGCTACTTTTTCAGAGCCTCGATACAAGATAGCAAACTGAACCAATAAAACTTTTAGTCTATTTTCATCTTGCTTCATCGCGGTTAACGATGCTTTTACACGCGGGATGTAGCCGTGATGATCACTTCCCCAAATATCAATAACGGTATCAAAGCCGCGATTAAATTTATTGAGATGATAAGCAATATCAGAGGCAAAATAGGTTGTTTGGCCATTATCTCGGACAACTACACGATCTTTTTCATCACCAAAGTCGGTAGATTTAAACCACCATGCACCTTCTTTTTCATATAAAACTTCAGATGCTTTTAGTTCTTCAATCGCCTTATCAACATCACCTGATTCCATCAATGAACGTTCAGAGAACCACTCATCATAGTCAGTACCAAAGTCAGTAAGATCAGACTTAATGCCTGCAATAATTGAACTTAAACCTAAATCAAAGACGTTACGATAAGCAACATCACCTAATAAGGTTTTTGCATTAATGATTAAGCCATCAATATGCTGTTCTTTATCACCACCATCTGGTTCATCTGTAGGCACATTGGCAAACACATCAGAGATTGTTCGACGCAATTCATCACCATATTCATCTTTCAACGATGCGGCAATATCTAAAACATAATCGCCTTTATAACCATTACTAGGGAAGGTAAATATTTCACCACAAGCCGCTAAATAACGTAACCAAACACTGGTTGCTAAAATATCCATCTGACGGCCAGCATCATTAACATAATATTCACGATGAACATCAAAACCGACTTCCATCAATAATTGACTAACAACCGAGCCATAAGCTGCACCACGACCATGACCGACATGTAATGGCCCTGTTGGGTTTGCAGATACAAACTCGACTTGAACTTTTTTCCCTGCACCTAACTGGCTTTTTCCATAGTTCGTGCCAGCTTGTAAGACATCAGTGACAACTTTTTGTGCGGAATCTGATGATAAAGTGAAATTAATAAAGCCTGGGCCTGCAATTTCTATTTTTGTAATGAACTCGACTGAAGGTAAAGCGTCAACGATATGTGTAGCAATTTGGCGAGGATTCATCTTTGCAGGTCTAGCTAACATCATCGCTACATTACAAGCGAAGTCACCATGCGCTTTATCTTTTGTTCGTTCAATTTGAATTTCAGGCAGTTCCATTTCAGGGAAGATGCCTTGATTAATTAAGTCGGATAAAACGCGATCAAGCAATGTGATTAGCTGAGCTTTCAATGTTGATAACCCTAAGGTGTGAATAAGCGTTGTATTTTACCCGATCCTTGGCTGATGTTCATAGATTGAAAATAAAGAAACTAATAATTAGAAGATGAAGCTGACACTATAAACATAATAAATAGTTTTTAAAAGATTATGATGTTGATGTTTAATGCCTGTTGATATGTGAATAACTTGTTTTTTCAAGTTAAAATCAAAATGTTACAGACCTAAAGTGGGGGTTGCATGTGCCTGAATAAGAGGGGGTTAACGTGTGGATAAGTAAGCAAGTTATCCACATAAGAAGTTATCCACAGATTGTTCAACTTCTTATAGTGAGCTTATACATGAGTTATATCGCTTATTTCCCCCAATAATTATTTTTAACTATTCATCATTACATAAGATCTAGAGGGTCAATATCAATTGACCAGCGGACTTTTCGGGATAATTTGAGTGATGAAATCGCATTGATTGAATGATCTAATAATTGATGTATTGGTTTTCTCTGTGAACAAGTGAGTAATAATTGAGCCCGAAAACGCCCTGCTCGTTTTTCCATAATCGCGGGAACAGGCCCCATGACGATCACTTCTTGCTGGTGTTGGGTTAATAATGCGTGAACATCGGTTAAAAACTGCATCGCAAGCTGTTCTTGTTTGTCTTCAGCTCTAATAATGGTCAAATATGCAGCAGGTGGCATTGCTATCAACTTTCGTTCTTCAAGCAATTTATTTGCGGAGTAGTTATAGCCTTGCTTAATTAAGTCTCGCCAAAACTCATGTTGAGGTTGGCTGGTTTGAATAAATACTTCACCGGGTTTTTCACCGCGACCAGATCGACCTGTCACTTGAATAATTAATTGAGCTAAATTTTCAGTTGCTCGGAAATCAGCACTTAATAATCCCTGATCAGCATCCAACACACCAACAAGGGTGACATCATGAAAATCATGTCCTTTAGCCAACATTTGAGTACCCACCAAAATTTTAGCGCCTCCTTTGCGAATATCAGCCACGATATCTGCAAAGGCATTGACGCGTTGCGTTGAGTCTCGATCAATTCTTAACACGGGGGTATCAGGAAAATAGCGTTGCAAACTTAACTCTATTTGTTCCGTTCCTGCCCCATAGGTATTTAGATTGGGAGCCTGACATTGTGGACATTGGCTTGGTAAGCGTTGAATAAGCCCACAGTGGTGACAACACAAGGTGTTTCGACCTTGGTGAACAATCATTTTTGCATCACAGTGTGAACATGTTGCTTGCCAATTGCATTCATGACACATAAGAACGGGAGCAAAGCCACGGCGATTTATAAATAACAATACTTGATTATCAGCATCGAGTTGCTTTTGAATCGCTTTATACAAAATGCTAGACACGCCATTATCGGCTTTAGGTCCTGCACTATCGATCAAGTGAATTTTAGGTAATGTCGCGCCTGTTGCTCGTTTATTTAACTCAAGACGTTGGAAACGCTTTTGTTCAACATGATATAAACTTTCTAATGAGGGTGTAGCACTACCTAATACGATGGGAATATGTGCTCGTTTTGCTCTGATTAAAGCGACATTTCTAGCATGATAACGAAGACCATCTTGTTGTTTATAAGAGGCATCATGTTCTTCATCAATAATAATTAAGCCAATATCTTTCAACGGTGTAAAAACGGCTGAGCGTGTTCCAATAATAACGTCAGCAAGCCCTTCTTTTGCTAATAGCCACGATTGTTTACGCTCCCCATCTGATATTGATGAATTTAACACCACGATATTAACCGCTAAACGCTGTCTAAATCGAGTTACAAATTGTGTTGTTAAGCCGATCTCTGGAATTAAGATAAGAACTTGCTTACCTTCTTTAACTGCTTTTTCAGCTAACTCAATATAAACCTCTGTTTTACCACTCCCCGTAATGCCTTGTAATAGATATGGGGTAAAATTTTCATATGAATCCCATACCGTATTAACCGCCAACTGTTGCTCTTGGTTTAACTGACATGGAGTAGACATAGAATGCGTAATTGACGGCTTTTTTATTTGTTGAAATTGTTCAATAAGCTGTTTTTCTTCAAGTGATATTAATGAAGAACGACACTGACCAAGCTGGAGATAAAGTTCACTTTGTACGACTCCATCATTATTTTCAGTTAATAAATCTAGAATTTGTTGCTGTTTTTTGCCTATTTTAATTTTTAATTGTTTTTGGCTACTTTTCCATACGGTTTCCATTTGAAGATCTAATGCCTCTCCATGACGAATTTTCTTTGGTAAGACAGTTTGAAAGCAATCGCCTAATGGATGATGGTAATAGTCACTTAGCCAATGCGTTAAAGAGAGTAAGTCAGCAGGAATAATGGGCTGTTGATCAAGGCATTCTAAAATAGGTTTTAGTTTTGAGGTATCGACGGTGTCATCAATTTCTTTGCAGCTTATGACTATTCCTATCAGTTCTCTTGAGCCAAAAGAAACACGAACACGTAATCCTGCTTGCCAATGAGTTAATGATTGATCGGAAAGGTAATCAAAATTGAATCGTAAAGGACATGGAATAGATATTTGAAGAATGCTGATCATAGATTGTCATAATACATTACTAAGTATTTAAAAGATTATGATGTTGATGATTGTTTCCTGTGGATATGTGGATTAATAATTTTATTTAAAATGAATCAACACGTTATGCTTATTTTGATCTGTGGGTAAATGCCATGGCTAGCGTGTTTTATCCTGTGGATAACTACCTTACTTATCCACAGGTAAAGTTATCCACAACTTATGATCTGCTTTATAAGCCCCTTATACGGTAGTTATAATATCCATTTTATCATCCATGTTCTCGCTACTTTTAGGGGCTATATTAAGTGACTCAAAATGAGTTAAGGCCTTGATTGCTTGTTGGTTTATCCGTCTTATATGACTAATTGAAATCATTGTTTTATTCATTTTCGCGATGGATAGAGATCCCTCAGCTCCTCTTCTTAATAATAATGATTTTAAGGATTGATATTCAGACTCTATTGAGGATAACTTTTTATTTAGAGAGGCACTGGAATGAGAATTAGAACCTATTTTTGCTTGATTTATAATATATAGACTGTTTTTATAAAACGCATTAACCTGTTGTTGAATTACTGGGTTTAATGCTGTAGAAACTTGTTTTTTTGCAGTACTAACCAGCACTGATAATTCTGAAATAGCACCATAATAGTGTGAAACACGTAAAATAATGGGCAGTTTTTCTGAAATATCTTCTGTTAAGTTTTGGGTGTATAAATTAGTGGTGTAATCACCAATAGCACGTGTTAGTTGTTTGATAACAGTATTTTTATGGCCTATTTCTTTTGTGTTTGTTTCAAAATTAATGCTGTCTCTAGCCATCGCTAGAGAATAAGCACTAAGCCGCTCTATTTCACGACTTAAAGCATGAAGTGCTAATGATGGTAAGGCTAAGGTGTTTTTATCAAGATATTTCGCTTTACCCTCTTCTTCACCTTTTGTTTTAAAGCATCTTTTCAGCCATTTTATGAGAATATTTGCAATTGGCCACATTAATAACACACCAAGTACATTGAATAAGGTGTGAAATAAAGCCAGTGTTAATGTCGCTGAGTCGCCCAAATTAAAAAAATCTTGGCTAAATAAAATAAAGTTGATCAGAGGGTAAAGTAGAGCAAGTGAAACTGTCGCCGTCAGTATGTTGAAAATAACATGACTCGCCACAACTCGCTTAGCAATAGAGTTGGTACCAAAAGAGGATAATACTGCAGTGGTTGTGCTTCCCAAATTACTACCAATCACAATAGCAGCAGCAGGAATTAAAGCCATTACACCACCTGCTAATGCAGTTAAGGTAAGTGCTAATGTGACACTGGATGACTGCACTAATACAGTAATTAAAAAGCCAAGACCTGCGAACATTACGATGTTTTGCCAACCAGTGTCACCTTCATTCACCAATGACATGCTTGAACCTAATTCTGAGAAGGTATCTTTTAAAACATCAATGCCTAAAAAAAGAATACCAAACCCAACAATAGCCTGACCAAGAGCACCCCATCGAGAGTCATTGTTAACGAGCTTGAGCACCATGCCAATGCCAATCATAGGTAAAGCAAAGGCGCTAATTTTAAAATTAAAGCCAATAAGCGTCACTAACCAGCCGGTTGTTGTTGTGCCAATATTGCTACCAAAAATAATCCAGATCGCACGTTTGAGGCTTAATAAACCTGCATTAGTAAAGCCGATGGTAGCAACAGTCACAGCACTGGATGATTGAACTAAGCTTGTGAGAAATATACCTACACTTAATCCTCGTAAACGAGTATCTGTCCACGCATGTAAAAAATGGTGGAGTGCACTGCCTGCCGCCATTTTAAGGCCATCAGACATTAGCCACATTCCAAGAAGAAATAAACCTAGGCCACCGAGACTAGCGTTGATCATGGATAAAACGGACATAAAATAAATATACCCACATTACTTAAAGATGTAGAACCACATTACGTCATTCTTATGAAAATGGGAATCTATAGCTAGAATAGTTGGCTACTAGGTTGGCATGTTAATTTATTCTATATTTGCCATGTAGCTAGAGTATAGCGCTAGAGAATGGATTTAAAATAGAATAAGGCCTGATATTTAGGCTATTCTATTAAGATAAGTTTTGGAGATATAAGTAGCGTGAAATTAGCCATAATTGTTGCAACAGATAAAACAGGATTAATAGGCAGAGATAATGATCTGCCATGGAAATTATCAGCAGATTTACAATATTTTCGTCGAGTTACAATGGGAAAACCGCTCATTATGGGGCGGAATACACATGAATCTATCGGTCGAGCCTTACCAGGACGAAAAAATATAATTGTGACGACGAATACAAACTATCAAGCAGAGGGATGTTGTGTTGTGCATTCTGTCGAAGAGGCTATTGCAGCATGTGATGATGCTGATGAAGTGATGGTAATGGGCGGTGCATCGTTATATAAACAATTATTACCCCAAGCGGATCGCTTATATTTAACACAGGTACATGCCAGCCTAGAAGGTGATACTTGGTTTCCAGACTGGCAGAAGTCTGACTGGCAAGAAATAAACAGAGAAGATTATTCTGCTGATGATAAGAATGAGTATTCTTATAGCTTTATTGTCTTTGACCGGGTTTAACTATCCAGAATTCAGGTTAACTAGACGTTAAAATACGTAATGCAGCCTGAGTATGTTCAGCCGCTTCATGACCTAAATCTGTTAGATAACCTCCATCTTTACTATCGACTAAGCCTTTTTCATGAAGACGTTCGATAGCGTTTACTAAACCATCACGTGCCGTGTTGTGAATTTTAATGCCTTCTTGAGTGCTGTCTAAGTTATAACGAAGTAATAACTCGATTTCATCTACTAAAGCTTGTTGGATTGGCATAATTTAAGACCTTATTGTTTTTGTAATTAATGATGGCTCTATCCTACTCCGATTAACCGTGATTTCAATCAATACTGAGATGTATACCCATAATAAATGAAACGACAGGTTTCTCACTCCGTCATTCCCATGAAAATGGGAATCCATGGGCAGTGAAAATGGCCACTATCGTTGGATCCCCGTTTTCACGGGGATGACAGACTCGTACTATTTTTTTTACCGATTGAATGATTACCGGTATATACCCATAATCATTCAAGATGCAGATTTTTTATTTCGTCATCCCAGCATGCTTCTAGCTGGGATCTGTTTAAGACAATAGATCCTCGATAAAAACACTCGAGGATGACAGAG
>WTAY01000082.1 GCA_013139345.1 Methylophaga sp.
AATAATGATGGGCTGATAGATAAGTAAAAAACGATATTGTCAGAAAACTCATTAGCAGGATCATCTAATTGATCTTTTAAATCCTGATATGACGCTGCATCATTAATATCATTTTTGAAATAGCTGATTTTAGCTAAGAAGTTTTCTAATGCGTCAGCATCAACACCATCCCGTGCTTTTATTGAGACGTATTCACTGACTTGAGCTTTCCAATCAGCTTGGGGCATCTCTCTACGACCCATACAAATGATTTTTGTATCATCTGTTAAACGGTTTTCAATGTTTAAGTGATAAAGTGCTGGAAGCAGTTTTTTCTTAGACAGATCACCTGTTGCACCAAAAATGATGAGTGTACAAGGCTTCATGTTTTCTCCAGTTGCAGGCATAATTAGTCAATTGTACCAATTTTTAGGAGCAGGGCGTGCGAAAAATTCTTTTTGCCAGTAGTGAGGTTCATCCTTTAATGAAGACGGGCGGCTTAGCTGATGTATCAGCAAGCTTGCCAATTGCACTACGTCAAAAGGGTCAGGATGTTCGAATCATCTTGCCTGCTTACCGCCAATGTTTAGAAGCGTTGAGTGATATTCGTACTGTTGCTACGATTAAATTAGAGGGTTTCCACCTTCCGATTGAAATTTTGCAATCAACGCTTCCTGATAGTGATGTGACATTGTGGCTGTTAAATTCTCCGCAACATTTTGATCGTGATGGCGGTGCTTATGGCCCCGATAAAGGTGGTGATTGGGAAGATAATGCGGCACGGTTTGCCTTGTTTTCGCGTGCAATTGCAGCGTTAGCAATGGATCAAGTCGGCCTAGATTGGAAGCCTGATATTTTGCACTGTAATGATTGGCAAACAGGGCTGGCACCGGCATTAATAGCTGATTTACCGCAACGACCTGCAACAGTCTTTACTATTCATAATCTTGCGTATCAGGGCTTATATCCTCATTCAGCATTTGATGCTTTAGATTTGCCGACATCGTTATGGCATAGCGATGGTCTAGAGTTTTATGACATGTTGTCATTTATGAAGGGGGGGCTCATATACTCTGACCACATAACAACGGTAAGCCCCACTTATGCAAAAGAAATTTGTACGTATGAATATGGTTATGGCTTAGAAGGGCTCTTATTAGAACGCGCTAAAGAGGGGCGTTTAAGCGGTATTCTCAATGGTATTGATAATGATGAGTGGAACCCTAAAACGGATA
Source organism: Methylophaga sp. (assembly GCA_013139345.1). Lineage (GTDB taxonomy): Bacteria > Pseudomonadota > Gammaproteobacteria > Nitrosococcales > Methylophagaceae. The sequence goes on from WTAY01000082.1 coordinate 1,215, forward strand.
CTGCGATCAGTAAACAATATTCTGCTAAAACAGTGTTAGACAAACGAGAAAATAAAGCAGCTATTCAGCGTTATTTCTCTCTACCTGAGAAAGAAGACACATTAGTTTTAGGATTAATTAGTCGACTTGTCGCTCAAAAAGGCGTTGATTTAAGCCTTGATGCCATCACGAACCTATTAGAAGCGGGTGAAAATATTCAACTTGTTTGCCTAGGTAGTGGTGAAAAAAGTTATGAGCAAGATCTTCGTGTATTACGTGCCCGTTACCCAGATAAAATTGGTGTGGATATTGGCTACAACGAAGCCCTAGCACATCAAATTGAGGCTGGTGCAGATGTGTTTTTAATGCCGTCACGCTTTGAACCATGTGGCCTTAATCAATTGTATAGCCTACGATACGGGACTTTACCTGTTGTCCGAAATACAGGTGGTTTAGCAGATAGTGTTGTTGATGCTTATGGTGATAATTTGAAAGATGGTTTAGCAACAGGGTTTAAATTTGATGCTGCTACCGCGGAAGCATTGGAAGAAAGTTTGCAACGAGCAATAAGTTTATTCCAGCGTCCACGTATCTGGAGAAAAATGGTGCTTACAGCGATGGAGAAAAACTTTAGTTGGGAAAAAAGCTCTCAGTCTTACCTTAGACTATACGATAGCTTAAAAGCTGTTTAAGCAAGAGCTAGTAAGCTTAGAGAAATAATAGCGGGTACTGCCTGAATAAAAAATATTCGTTTATTGACGGTGATGCCACCAAAAATACCCGCAATTACAATACAGCTTAAGAAAAAGAGCAGTATTGCTGTACCCGCATTGCCGAGCAATAAGCCCCAAACAAGCCCAGCAGCTAGAAAGCCATTGTATAAGCCCTGATTAGCCGCTAATGTTTTTGATGCTTTTGCATAGTTAACGGTGAGTTTAAATGTCTTTCTGCCTAATGGTTTATCCCAAAAGAACATTTCAAGCACTAAGAAATAGCCATGTAATAAGGCGATAATGGCAATAAGGCTACTTGTGAAAATAATCATAATTAACTCCATGTTCGATAGTGATTGTGTTTGAGTATAACCATGAGGGTAGGAGTAGCCATATCCCCAGCGAAATTGGGTTGGCCAATAGGGTGAACCACCCACTCTAACACCCGATAACATGAGTTCAGCAATAACAGGCTCACCAACAGCGCTTACACAATGTTTTAATTTGATATCGGCATCAAGTCGTTGTTGATATGAGCCACCTTGCCAATAGGCCTTGTCATGGTCTGTACAGCAGGCTAACCAAAGCTCACCTTGGTCGATTGTGCCATCAGGAAATGAGCTACAGCCATCAGATGTAAAAGGGCTAATCTCTCCAGCATGAACGATTGAAGTAAACAGAGATATGATTAGCAGAAGAGCTTTCATTCTTGGCTTTGTATCTCAACAACTTGATGAGTAATAAACATGATCAGTAAGACGGCTAGGCCGAAAATATATAAGCCAGAGTGAACCTGAATGCTAGCAATTGCCCCGAGTTTTACTGTGACAATAAGAATAGCGACCACCATCACATCTAACATCGCCCACCGGCCATAGTTATGCATCATTTGCAGTAGTTTTTTTCTACGGTTGGGATGAGTTGTGTCAGGATGAAGCAGGTTAAACAATAAGCTTATTTTAGCGACGGGTAAGATAATGCTGAAGCTAGCAACTAGAATGAAGATGAAAAATTGACCATCTTTTAATAACTGCCAAATACCAGAAATAATAGAAAATGAATTGCTAACCACCATAAACTTAGTGATGGTCATCATAGGCATAACAAAGCCAGCTATTAGTAATAATGATGAAATTACTAATAACCAGCGTAACTGTGACGAAGAATTAGTCACTGTTTTTATTGCTATCAACACGGTCTTTCTTAGAGACATAACGTGGCTTGTCGGTATTTTTCTTAGACTTTGATTTAGCCTTATTCATCTTAGACTTAGGCTCAAGCCCTTTGACTTTTCCAACAGGTAACTTTGTTTGTAGATGAAACTCAATACGTTCAAGATTTTTCAAATCATGATGTTCAACTAAATTAATAGCGACACCCGTTTGGTCACCTCGACCTGTACGCCCAATACGATGAATATATATTTCACCTTTAAATGGCACATCATAGTTGATGACATGACTAATATTAGTTAAGTCTAAGCCACGTGCAGCCACATCAGTTGCCACCATGACTTTGACTTGGCCGATACGAAACTTACGTGTTTTATCTCGTCGAACAGCCTGATCAAAATCACCATGCATCACTTGTGCTGAAACATTACGAGACTGTAGCCATTCCGTAACTTCTTCGGCACGTTCACGTTTATTACAAAAGACAAGAGCACTATTACATGACGCATCATTAATGGTTGCTAGTAATAATGCCTGTTTATGGTCTTTATCATCAGCATAGTAAATAGTTTGCGAGACTTTGTCAGACTTCTCATTAGCAGCATTTATTTGAACAATTTCAGCATCATGCAATAATTCTTCAGCAAATATATCCACACCGCTCCCTGCTAATGTTGCAGAGAACAAACATGCCTGAAAACCATCTGAAATAGTGGCTAACAAAGCTAAAACATCAGGACCTTGTCCCATATCAAGCATGCGATCAGCCTCATCGATGAT
>WTAY01000205.1 GCA_013139345.1 Methylophaga sp.
TGTTGGAGAGGGTTGGGGTGAGGAGATAAATTAAGGGTTAATGGGGAAAACCTGCATCTTCATTGATAACGGGTATATACCCATGATAAAAGAAGATGCAGGGCTTACAGCTCCCGTCATTCTCGAATGCTCTTATCGAGAATCTACTGTATTAAGCAGATCCCAGCTAGAAGCATGCTGGGATGACGAAGTAAAAAAACTGTATATTGAATGATTACGGGTATATAAAGCCGCATTAATAAATATTGCGGCTTTTTTATATCTGGACTTTTTTATCTTTTTAGCTAAAGATTAGCATTATTTTGACGATATAAGAGGTGAAGGCAATATTATTATGATGTTGCAGAAAATATGGAAAAGGATACAGATATGAATGCCAGTGTAGCCATGAAACAATACCGTCAGAATCATATTCAAGGTGGTGTTGAAACTGCTTCACCTCATCGCTTAGTACAAATGCTAATGGAAGGTGCATTAGAGAAAATATTGGCTGCAAAAGGATTCATGGCGGTTAATGATGTAGCTAAGAAGGGCGAACACATTAGTTGGGCTATTTCTATTATTGATAGTTTGCGTTCTTGTTTGAATGTTGAGGCGGGTGGTGAGTTCGCCCAAAATTTAACATCACTATATAACTATATGGAACAGCAGTTATTACAAGCAAATATCAAAAATGATCCTAAATTACTTGATGAAGTGGGCAAGTTAATGATTCAAGTTAAATCAGGTTGGGATACTATCCCTCAAGAACATCATTTTACAAGTTCAGAATAACGTTTATGCATCCTATTTTTGATTTAGTGAACAGTGGCATAGCAAAGAGTAAATCACTTCTTTTGCTTGCTGAAGAACAAGAGTGGGATCAATTCACAGAATTGGATGTAGAACGACAGGCCGTATTACGTTCAATTAAGCTTGAAGGTTTAATGCTCTCTGATGTAGAAAATGATCGTCTGCATGAGTTAATGAATCAGTTAATTTCACTTAATGAACAGTTAGAAGCAGTCTGTACTCAACAGCGTTCTGATGCGGCTGAAGAGCTACAAAAAATCAGAAAAGGCAACAAAGTTAACAAAGCGTATTCGCAGTAATTTAGCGTTTATAAAATATCCCCTAAAAGAACAGTGTCATTTTTTTGACAATCCTCTTTCGACATGTTTAAATCTATCTTTCTGAATAACTTACATTGATTTTGTCGATGTAACATTAAGTTTGGTTGGAGAGAGAATGAGTGCAAATAATGTATTGTTGATAGATGTTGATACGGATCGCCGTGAGCTTTTATCAACCTTAGTTGAGTTTATTAATTGCCACCCTATTATTGTTCAAGATCCCGATATTTGGTTTGAAGATGCAGGCGAATTATCTGATGTGGTGATGGCCATTGTCGGCGACTGTGGTGATAAACATCAAACCAAACAAGTATTACGTGATTTAGTGAATAATGAAGCACGTGTACCTGTGTTTCAATTAGACTTTCCTGAGTCAGAAATTGCAGACTTCCCCGGCACGTTAGGTTCCTTACGTTTTCCTGTTAAATATCCCCAATTAAGCAATGCCTTGCAGCAAGCAACAATCTATCGTGGTCAGCAAGAAGCATCGGACCAGAAAGGTTATGATTTTCGTCGTTTAGTGGGCAATAGCCGTTTGATGAAAGCGGTTCAGAGAATGATTGATCAAGTCTCTGACTCTGAAGCAAATGTATTAATTTTAGGTGAGTCTGGAACGGGTAAAGAGGTTGTGGCCCGAAACTTACATCATTTATCTTCACGCCGTGAAAAACCGTTTGTACCGATTAATTGTGGTGCTATTCCTGCCGAGTTATTAGAAAGTGAATTATTTGGTCACGAAAAGGGGGCTTTTACAGGTGCAATTACTGCTCGTAAAGGTCGTTTTGAAATGGCAGAAGGTGGCACATTATTCTTAGATGAAATTGGTGATATGCCTTTACCGATGCAGGTGAAGTTATTGCGTGTATTACAAGAGCGAACTTATGAACGCGTGGGAAGTAATAAGTCATTAACAACGAATGTACGTGTGATCGCAGCAACACATCGAAATCTTGAAGAGCATATTTCAGAAGGTCGTTTTCGTGAAGATTTGTTCTATCGCTTAAATGTGTTTCCTATTGAAATGCCGTCATTACGTGAGCGTCCAGAAGATATTCCCTTATTGATTAATGAATTAATCACACGAATTGAACATGAAAACCGTGGCACTGTACGTTTAACACCCGCGGCGATTATTTCTTTATGCCAATATCAATGGCCTGGAAATGTACGTGAATTAGCCAATGTAGTAGAACGTTTAGTGATTCTCTACCCTTATGGCACGGTAGATTATGATGATTTGCCTGAGAAGTTTCAGCTAGAAGGTGGGGAGTTGCCAGAAGCCGTCATAATGGTGATGGAAGATGCGCCTCAGCCAGAAGAGCTCAAGAAAGAGACTGTGTTAGAAACTCAACAGCCACAAGTACATACTGCTCCAGTAGAACCAGATGAGTTGCCTGAAGATGGACTAGATTTAAAAGAACACTTAGCTAACCTAGAATATTTACTGATTAAACAAGCGCTTGATGAATCATCCGGCGTGGTTGCTCATGCAGCAAATAAACTTAAAATGCGCCGAACAACGTTGGTTGAGAAAATGCGTAAATACGGTATTCAGAGGGATGGAGATTAAAGCTGCAGGTTGAATTTTGCATCATCTGCTTCTATGTTTCTTGGGCATTGATACCGAATCAACATGCGTCCAACCTTTAATTTTATCTCCTCACCCCAACCCTCTCCAACAGGAGAGGGAGTTAAAAACTTAACCCCTTCTCCCTTGAGGGAGAAGGTTGGGATGAGGGTGGCAGTCTTAATAAAGCTAAAATCAGCGCACAAATACCAATCATTAATCAGGTGTTATGCGCTGCTCTGAAATATGTAGTTTCATTGATAAGGGGTATAAAACTCTGTGCTCTCTGTGTCTCTGTGGTGAGTTTTTTTCGGCCATGGAATGGATAGCGCCATCACTTTGACAAGTGTTTGTAAGCTAATGAAATAAAAGCTAAAAACAAGTTAGGCATGTTTTTTGCTCATATGACGATACTGTAATAGATAAATCGTTTTTTGGAGCAATAAATGAATGTGAAACACTCAGGCCAACGGTCGTTATTAGAAGTCAGTGCTAACGATGCGGCTGCTTTTAATGAGGCTGCGCCTGTTGATTCAGCTCAGTTAAGACGCAGCTCTGACACGCTTATCCAGCAAAAAAACAAATCAACACCCAGCTTTGAAGAGGCGGTGTGTTTAGCAAGCCGAATGACTCAGCTTCTAGAAGTACTTCCTGGCGGTGTTGTTGTACTTAATGGTGATGGTGTTGTTCAACAATGTAATGCTGTAGCCATTGATTTGCTTGGAGAACCTATTGAAGGTGAACGTTGGACGCATATTATTGAGCGATCATTTCGTCCAAATAAAAATGATGGTCATGATATTTCATTAGCAGATGGACGTTTAGTTTATATATCTACAAGCCCTTTAGAAGGCGAACCGGGCCAAATTATCTTATTACAAGATGTAACTGAGACACGGAAGCTACAACAAAAAGTCTCACATTTACAACGATTATCAGCAATGGGTGAAATGGCGGCCCGTTTAGCACATCAAATAAGAACCCCCTTGTCTTCAGCTTTATTGTATGTCGCACCGCTGCTGAAAGAAGACACCGATAGTAACTTAAAACAACGGTTTGCCAAACGCTTACATAATAGTATTAGTCATATGGAGCATTTGGTTAAAGATATGTTGGCCTTTTCCCGTGGTGATATGGCAGAAACTGAGCCGGTATTGCTGGATGAGTTATTAGGAAATATCGAGCAGCAATTTATGTCTCATCCTGAGGCGGAACAATTTAATTTAGAAATACAGAATACAGTTCAGGATGGCTATGTTTATGGCAGTAAAGATGCCCTAAGCAGTGCCCTAAATAACATTATGAATAATGCACGACTGGCTTGTGAAGAAGGTGGGGAAATTACTGTTTTTGCTGATCTGCTACAAGATGATGGCGTGGATTATATTGAAATTAGTATTGAAGACAATGGTGTTGGGATTGCGAAAGAAGACCAAGAAAAGATCTTAGCCCCATTTTATACCACCCGTTCATCAGGAACGGGATTAGGTCTTGCTGTTGTTAAATCAATTGCAAATGCACATAAAGGTGAGTTGTGGTTTGAAAGTGATGAAGGCGAAGGAAGCACCTTTTGCTTACGTCTACCCATGTATCAACCCGCAGACAAATTTATGCTTACAGCACAAAAGAAGTAAGGAACAATAAACATGAATAAATCAACTATTTTAGTCGTTGAAGATGATGCCGATTTACGTGGTGCACTTTGTGACACACTTGAGCTTGCCGGTTATGACGTGTCATCAACCGATCACGGTCAAGGCGCATTAGATAAAATGGCAAATGAACAATTTGGTTTGTTGTTAACCGATCTTCAAATGAAGCCGATGAATGGCCATACCTTATTGAAAAAAGCAAAACAGTTAAAGCCTGATTTGCCTGTTTTATTAATGACTGCTTATGGCACAGTTCAAGGTGCTGTTGAAGCGATGCACGAGGGAGCCAGTGACTATTTAATAAAACCCTTTGAAGCCGATGATTTATTGGATCGTGTGCAGCGTTATATTAGAACAACAACAATCAATGATGAAATGATTGCCGTGGATAAAAGTTCACGTGACTTATTAACCCTATCACGCCGTGTTGCTGATGCCGATGCAACAGTATTAATTAGTGGTGAAAGTGGAACAGGTAAGGAAGTGCTTGCTCGCTTTTTACACCAGAACTCTATTAGAAATGAAGGGCCTTTTATTGCAATAAACTGTGCAGCCATTCCTGAAAACATGCTTGAGGCAACGTTATTCGGTTATGAAAAAGGTGCGTTTACTGGGGCAATCCAAGCCTATGCGGGTAAATTTGAACAAGCACACCAAGGAACAATCCTATTAGATGAAATTTCTGAGATGGACTTAGGGCTTCAGGCAAAATTATTACGCGTGTTGCAGGAACGTGAAGTTGAACGAATTGGTGGACGCAAACTTATTTCACTGGATGTTCGAGTATTAGCAACAACCAATAGATTATTACGAGATGAAGTGACAGCAGGTCGTTTCCGTGAAGATTTATATTATCGTTTAAATGTATTCCCACTTCATTTGTTACCACTAAGGGAACGGGCAGATGATATTTTGCCACTATCACAACAATTAATTGGACGACATTGTCGCCAAGCAGAAAGGCTGATGCCTGCCTTTAGTCCATGTGCTGAAAAGGCATTATTAAGTCATCAATGGCAAGGAAATGTGCGAGAGCTTGATAATGTATTACAGCGCGCTTTAATTCTGCAAGCTGGGCATACCATCACAGCGAATGATCTTGCATTTGAGTCAATGTCATCGGGAATAATGACAGAACAAAATATTGACGCAGAAAAAGTAGATAGCCAATTGAGCGATGATTTACGCAGTCATGAACAGCGCCATATTCTTGATGCGTTGGCTAAAAATAATTGTAGCAGAAGGGCTACTGCAAAGGAATTAGGAATAAGTGAGCGCACACTTAGGTATAAGTTATCACGCTTTAGAGAAGAAGGTGTTGCGATTCCAGAGAAGGTTGGCAAGAAGTCTGCATAAGCTAGTTTAACTAGACGTATGAGTGGAGATGACGATGATTAATGCAATAGACCCAAACCAGTTATTAACCCAGATGAGAGCTGCTCAAGCTCAAGCTGCACAACAGACAAACACTGCTATGCCAGTTCAGGGGCAAGCTAACGATAGTGTTAGTTTCTCAGGATTAATGAAGTCAGCGGTTGATCAAGTGAATGAAACACAGCAAGCATCAGGTAGGTTAAAAACAGCGTTTGAGATGGGTGACCCTAATGTCAGCCTAGCAGATGCCATGATCGCCTCTCAAAAGGCATCGGTTGCCTTTCAAGCCACACTACAAGTTAGAAATAAGCTTGTGCAAGCGTATGAAGAAGTAATGAGAATGAGCGTTTAGCATGCTAGCGAATTCATCTTTTCCTCCATTACAGCGTTGTTTTTGTACTCAAATGGTCACATATTTCAATATGTTCACATTCTCCGTGCAAAAATGCCTTGTTATGAAGAAAAATCTAAACACGCTTAAAATGCTAAATAACGTTAATTTTGCTCAAATATAATAAGAAGAATCTATTATGGAAAACGTACCCGCTACAATAAACCCAGCCACAGGCCTGCCACTACCAACAACGCCACTTGGTGCGATGCAGTCTAATATGTCGCGTCAGCCGATTATGAAACAAGCGGGTTTTTTATTGGCAATTGCAGCCAGTATCGTTTTGGGTGGTTACGTACTGAACTGGTCTCAAACGCCAAGTTATCAAATCTTATTTTCTGGCATGCAGCCAATGGAATCATCAGAAGTTGTTGCAATATTGCAGCAGTCAGATGTGCCTTATAAGTTAGATCCTAAGACGGGTGCATTATTAGTGCCTGCATCTAAAATTCAAAGTTTACGATTAAAACTGGCAGCAGAAGGTCTACCGCGCAGTTCATCACGAGGCATGGAAATGTTAAATGAGGAACAAGGTTTTGGTACTAGTCAATTTGTTGAACGTGCTCGCTATCAACGTGCGATGGAAGAAGAGTTAGCACGATCTATTTCTGCGATATATAACGTTCAAAGTGCACGCGTACATTTAGCAACACCGAAACAATCGGTGTTTGTTCGTGAACGTAAAGCACCAACAGCATCAGTCATTGTTAACCTTTACGCTGGACGTCGCCTCGATAAAGGTCAAGTATCAGCGATTACGCATATGGTGTCATCAAGCGTACCTAATATGATTAGTAAAGATGTGACCGTGGTTGATCAAAAAGGCAAGTTGTTGACGCGTGGTGATCGTGATGAAGGTGTTGCGATGAGTGATAGTCAAATGGAATATTCTCAGAAATTAGAGCAGCGTTACATTCGACGTATTGAAGATATTTTGTCGCCAATTGTGGGTATGGATGGTGTTAGAGCCCAAGTGGTTGCAGAGGTTGATTTTACGGTAACAGAGCAAACTCAAGAACGTTATAACCCTGACTTAGCTGCGGTGCGTAGTGAGCAAATTCAAGAAGATAATAAAGTGGGTGCTGCTGGTGCTTTTGGTGTGCCGGGTGCATTAGCAAATCAACCTCCTGGAGGTGGTGTTGCACCTGAAGTAGTTAAATCAGAAGAGGGGGCTACAAGTGCATCAAGACGAGGTAGTAGCCATAAAAGTAGCACACGTAATTATGAGTTAGATCGTACCATTAGCCATACTCGTTTAGCACCGGGCTCAATCAGACGTTTGAGTGTTGCAGTCTTAGTAGATGAACGTCATACACTTGATGCAGAAGGTAATGTGACATCAACTGCACTGACAGAAAGTGAAATGACACGAATTAATGCACTGGTTATGGATGCCATCGGCTTTAATAAAGCACGAGGCGATAGTTTGAATGTTGTTAATGCGCCATTTATTGTTCCAGCCGCGGCTGAGCCTTTGCCTGAACTGTCTTTAATGGAACAGCCTTGGGTTTGGGATATCGCTAAACAAAGTTTAGGCGGTCTATTAGTGTTATTCTTACTGTTTGGCGTGATTAGACCCGCATTTAGAGATATGAACAAAGTGCCAGTTGTTGAAGGTGGCCAAGCGGCGGCTGGCGCAGGTGCAGATGGAATGACACCACAACAAGCTTTAGCTGGTGGGGGTGACTCTGGGGATGACATTGCGAAAATAACGACAGGCTCTGAATCAATGGAAGAGCAAATGAATAATGTCCGCAGCTTAGTGCAACAAGATCCAGCATTGGTTGCTCAAGTAGTTAAAAATTGGACTGCGAGTGATGCATAATGGCTGAAGAAGCTAGAAAATTAACAGGTATTGAGAAAGCAGCGGTTTTTTTGCGTTCACTAGGTGAGGCAGAAGCAGCTGAAGTACTTAAACATATGAACCCGAAAGAGGTTCAGAAAGTCGGCCAAACAATGGCAACCTTGAGTAATGTTACCCGAGAAGAAGTTCAAGCAGTGCTTGATACATTTGTCAGCACAGTTGAAGAGGAAACAGGCTTAGGCATTGGTTCCCATGACTATGTTCGTAAAATGTTGGTGGGTGCATTAGGTGAAGATAAGGCCGGAAATTTATTAGATAGAATTTTATCTGGTGGTAATACCTCTGGTTTAGAACAATTAAAGTGGATGGATTCTCGTGGTATTTATGAGATCATTCGCTTAGAACATCCACAAATTATTGCAATTGTGTGTTCGTTTCTTGAACCTGATCAATCTGCTGCGGTTTTATCTCTATTTCCTGAACGTGACCAAGCTAATGTTCTGTTACGAATTGCGACTTTAGATGGTGTTCAACCTGCGGCTTTAACAGAGTTAAATGAAATTCTAGAAAAACAATTTAGTGGTAGTGCTGGTGGTCAAACAATGACGGTTGGTGGTATGAAAACAGCTGCTGATATTCTTAACTTTGTTGATGGTAGTGCTGAAGCAGCGATTATGGAATCCATTAAAGAAACTGAGCCTGACTTAGGGCAAAGTATCGAAGATCTTATGTTTGTCTTTGATAATCTTATTGATGTGGATGATCGCGGTATTCAAACATTGATGCGTGAAATTCAATCTGACCAATTGCAACTTGCTCTGAAAGGGGCTGATGAAGCCTTGAGAGAAAAATTCCTTAACAATATGTCACAACGTGCTGCTGAAATGTTGCGAGATGACTTAGAAGCAATGCCTCCAGTTCGAGTGAGTGATGTTGAAACTGCACAGAAAACAATTCTTACTGCCGCACGCGTTCTCTCTGATAAAGGTGAGATTCAGTTAGGCGGAGGTGGTGGAGATGACTTCGTCTAAAGATGAATTAGTTACGGAGCAATCTGATGTGATTTCATCCGATGAAATTGCGGCGGCTTATCAGCGTTGGGAAGCACCTACAATGGTGTCCGTCACTGATGTTGAAGCTGGGCTCGGCCCTCTTTCAGTCAAAGATATTGAGAAACTTCAAAAAGAAGCCGAAGAAGAAGGTTATAAAGCTGGATTTGAAAAAGGGCGTGAAGCGGGCGAAAAATCAGGTTTAGAAGCAGGTCAGCAAGAGATTAAGCAACAGGTCGCTTATTTACAGCAGGTGATGGCAAGTTTAAATGCACCGTTAGCAGAAGTAGATCAGCACGTTGAAGAAGATCTTATCGCTTTAGTTACGACGATGACCCGTCAATTAGTTCGTCGAGAATTAAAAATGCAACCGGAACATGTGATTGGTGCTGTTCGTGCTGCAATGGCTGTTTTACCAATCAATGATCGAAAGTTAAAAATATTTCTACACCCACAGGATGTCGAACTCGTTAAAACAGGCCTCTCAATTGAAGATGAAGATTCTAACTGGAAATGGGTAGAAGACCCTTTATTAACACGTGGTGGTGTGCGACTTATTACAGCAGATACAACTATTGATGCAACAGTTGAAGCCCGACTAAACAGTGTGATAAATAAACTGTTAGGTGAGGAACGTGTTGATGATGTCACTGAGTAATATGGCTAATCGCACTGAAAATCTGCGAGCAAAATTAAAAGAATATCAACAACGCTTAGATAACGACCCAACAGAAGTGCTGGTGGTTGAAGGTCGTTTAACACGCATGGTCGGTTTGACATTGGAAGCGGTTGGTTTTCAAGCGCCGATAGGTAGCCGATGTGAAGTTCAGGGTGTGGGTGGGAAACCGATAGAGGCTGAAGTGGTCGGTTTTGCCGGTGAAACGCTTTACCTGATGCCGACAGGGGATACACGAGGTCTTGTTCCCAATGCGCGAGTTCGCCCACTGCGAAGTGATTCTCAAGTTCCTGTTGGTGAAGAATTACTAGGTCGTGTTGTTGATGGAGCCTGTAAACCACTGGATGGTAAAGGTCCTTTAAATGTTAAAGATCGTGTTCCCTTACATGGCCACCCCGTTAATCCTTTAGCTCGTTCTCCTGTTCGCCATCATTTAGATGTGGGTGTTGAAGCTATTAATGCCTTACTCAGTGTTGGTCGAGGTCAGCGAATGGGCCTGTTTGCCGGTAGTGGTGTGGGTAAGAGTGTATTACTTGGCATGATGACGCGGTTTACGGAAGCAGATGTGATCGTCGTTGGCCTTATCGGTGAACGTGGTCGAGAAGTGAAAGAATTCATTGAAGATATTTTAGGTACAGAAGGTCTAGAACGTGCTGTTGTGGTTGCGTCACCGGCTGATCACTCTCCCTTAATGCGTCTACATGGTGCAATGTTAGCCACCAGTATTGCCGAGTATTTTCGAGATCAAGGTAAGCAAGTCTTATTATTAATGGATTCATTAACACGTTATGCACAAGCACAACGTGAAATAGCCTTGGCAATCGGAGAACCTCCAGCAACAAAAGGGTATCCACCTTCTGTATTTTCATTATTACCCCAACTTGTTGAGCGAGCAGGTAATGGCCCCGACGGTGGTGGCGCGATTACAGCCATTTATACGGTATTAACGGAAGGGGATGATCAACAAGATCCTGTCGCTGATGCAGCAAGGGCTATTTTAGATGGT
>WTAY01000216.1 GCA_013139345.1 Methylophaga sp.
ACATTAGCCCAAGAATCAAATCAATTTGAAACTTGGGCTAATATGTTTTGTGACTTGCTGTTTTGGGTTTGAATTAAGCTTCAAGTTCCGCAAGACGATTAGCAAGCAATTCTTCAAGAACGCCTAAAGCTTTTGCAAAACCATCAATACCTTCTGATAATTTTTCTGTCGCCATGCGATCTTCAGCGTGCATTGCTTCAAATGTCGCTTTATCCATATCGATTTTAGCGATATCAGAGTTAGCTGCATCATCAGCAGATAATTTTTGTGGTAACTCACCTTCAGTTTGTTGCAATTCATCAAGAATGCTTGGAGAGATTGTTAATAAATCAACACCAGCTAACTCAGTGATTTCACCTAAGTTACGGAAGCTTGCGCCCATAACTTCAGTTTTGTAACCGAACTTTTTGAAGTAGTTGTAGATCGCTGTAACAGATACAACACCAGGATCTTCGCTTGCTGCGTAAGATTCTGTACCAGTGTCTTTTTTGTACCAATCAAGGATACGACCAACGAAAGGTGAAATTAACTGGATACCATTTTCAGCACAAGCAATCGCTTGGTGTAAACCAAATACAAGCGTTAAGTTTGTGTGAATGCCTTCTTCTTCTAAAACTTTAGCAGCTTGAATACCTTCCCAAGTTGCTGCAATTTTGATTAAGATACGGTCACGTGAAACACCAGCTGCTTCGTATTGAGCAATAAGGTCACGACCTTTTTCGATTGTTGCATCAGTATCGTAAGATAAACGAGCATCTACTTCAGTAGAGACACGTTGTGGAACGATATCAAGAATTTTCAAACCAAATGATACAGCTAAACGATCAAACGCTAATGTAACAACTTCAGAAGCAGTTGCGTCTGCACCAGCAGTGTCACGAGCACCTTTTAATGTGTCATCAACAATCGCTTGATATTCTGGCATCTGAGCTGCAGCAGTAATTAACGATGGGTTTGTTGTTGCATCACGAGGAGTGAATTGCTCGATTGCTGCAATATCACCTGTATCGGCAACAACAACGGTCATTTTTTTTAGTTGGTCAAGTAAATTTGCCATATCTAAAGATACCTTTATATTTTCAAAATTAAAAATCAGTAGACGGTACTCTGAAAGAGTATGACCGACTTTGATTTGGGAACTGCTTTAAAGAAATCTCGTTATTAAAACGCGATTTATTACTTAACTTAAGCAGTCGTAACTGTACTTGTCTTAAGCGTTGTTACGGATGTATTTTTCTACGCCAGTAAGTGCTGGTGCACTTTCTAGGTTAATAATGTAACGAGCAACACCAGTAAGTGCCGGTGTATTCGCTTGGTTTTGGATGTAACGTTCAACGCCTGTCATTTGATTTGATGCAGAAGCTGCTTGGTTTTGGATGTAACGCTCAACACCTGTTAAGCCATCGTTGTTGCTAGAGGTATTATTAGCAGTAGACTGCTCAGAATCTGATGAAAATAAACCTTTGAAAAAGCCACAAATTGAAGCAAAAAGACCTTTCTCACTCATAATTAATACCCCTTGATTATCTGTTTAGTATTAGCCAGTTTAGCGGCTAAAATATTTAAAGTTGTGATCTAAGCCAGAAGAATTAAAGAAGAACACGATAGGGCTTCTTTAGTTGTGGCTGTATCACAATAGTTGAGCTATTTGAAATAGCTATATCATTGGACTGAAGGGTGTGTTCCTTGACCTTCAGCGGTAAAAAAACGAGAGGCTAAATTTAGCCTCTCGTCCTTTCATTTCTTAAAGACTTTAAATTAAAGTCTTATGCTGCATCAACTAATGCACGTAATTCTTTAGCTGAATCAGCTGGAGAATCTGCACCGTAGATAGCTGCACCAACTACAACGATTGTTGCGCCAGCTTGAACTGTGCTTTGGATTGTATCTTTGTTGATACCACCAGCAACTGAAATACGAACACCAAGGTTCAAATCAGCAACTAATTTAAGATCAGCAAAAGGTGTTTGACCTGCTGCTTGAGCGTCAAGACCAGTGTGAACACCGATGATTTGAGCGCCGTTTGCTGCTGCATCAGTAGCACATGCTGCTTTATCTTTAACAGAGATTAAATCGATTTGAGCTTCTGCATTGTTAGCATTAGATGCACCAATGACACCAGCCATTGTTGCTTTATCAGAAACACCAAGAACAGTACAGATATCAGCACCAGCTTCATAGAAAGGTGTTGATTCGTAACCACCAGCATCCATAGTCTTAAGATCAACTAGAAGTAGTTTGTTAGGGAATTTTGCTTTTAAAGCTGTAACAAGCTCAAGACCATTATATTTGATACAAGGAGTACCAATTTCTAAGATGTCAACATAAGGTGCTACTTGCTCAGCAAGTGCGATTGTTGCGTCAAAATCTAGAGAATCTAGAGCCATTTGAATAAGTGCTTTTGCCATGTTGACATGCTCCTAAAAAGTTAAAAAATTATTAAATACGTTGAATATACGCCCCGAGAATATAAGTTAGTTGGTGTGTTTTTGTCAATTGTTTAGCCTTCCTAATCACGTGAGGTGTAGGTATAACGCTGGACAGAGGGATTTGTTCTATGCCAAGCTATGGTGTGAATTTACACAAAAGCGCATTTTTACACTACTTTTTAAAGGTTTTTTTCTACGATTTATGAGCAAAATAGATAATCTTGC
>WTAY01000055.1 GCA_013139345.1 Methylophaga sp.
GTTCTAGAGCAATATAGTATTGCACCTTTAGAGATTCATGCTGTTTACCCGCACCGTAAATATTTATCAGCAAAAGTAAGAGATTTCCTGGATTATTTGCAAGCGTGGATGCCTAATAGAGTTGGGATGGAGTGACTAAGCTATTAATAGAAGCAAAGTGGGATGCCATCTATGAAAATAGTTCGAGCTCTGAGCCAGTTGAAGTTTTACTTGAAAATGCATTTTTATTGCCAGACCATGGCGTTGCTTTAGATTTAGCCTGTGGTTTGGGGGGAAGTGCTCTATTTTTAGCCGAAAAAGGATTAATCTCTCATGCCTGGGATATTTCTTCTGTCGCATTGGATAAATTAAAGCAGAAGGCGGATGAAAAGAACCTTAAAGTTTTAGTTAAACAGATCTATATTGATGAAAATAGCCTGCCAAAAAACACCTTCGATGTAATTGTTTTGAGTCATTTTCTTGACCGTTCTCTGTGTAATGCGATAATGGATGCTTTAAAACCCAATGGGCTGCTTTTTTATCAGACTTATGTCAGAGATAAAATGGGTTCTTGTGGGCCTAAAAATCCAGCGTTTTTATTAGCTAGAAATGAATTGTTACAACTCTTTAGCCCCCTTAATGTCTTGGTTTATAGGGAAAATAGCCTTGTTGGAAATTTGAATTTTGGAGAGCGTAATGAAGCTCTTTTTATCGGTCAAAAAGGTTGAAGAATAGATGATAGAAAATTTAGATCCTAATAAGTCTTGGGCTTTGTTACAGGGAAATTCAGCAGCAGTGATGGTCGATGTTCGAACAGCAATTGAACATTCTTTTGTAGGACATCCGCCAGAAGCTATTCATGTCGCATGGAAGGAATTTCCAGGTATGGCAGCAAATGACTCTTTTGTTGCTCAGGTTGAAAGTTTAGTAAAAGATAAAAGTGTGCCGGTGCTATTGCTATGTCGAAGTGGTGTGCGATCTGTTGCAGCGGCTAAAGCTTTGGAAGAGGTTGGTTTTACACAATTAATAAATATAGTAGAAGGGTTTGAGGGTGCATTGGATGCAGATAAGCACAGAGGGAATATAGATGGCTGGCGATTTCATGGTCTTCCTTGGGTGCAAAGCTAGGGTTATATCCTGGTTAATAATTTAGCTTATACGATGTGGTCATTTGTGGACCTTAAATATCTGGCAAAGGTATTTAAGTCAGCGTATATAAACAAACATAAACAAAACAGTAAAATATTAAAGTGATAGAAAAATTAAGAAATATAGCAATTATTGCTCACGTTGATCACGGTAAAACAACCTTGGTTGATAAATTATTAGAGCAGTCTGGTACATTCTCAGAGCATGAACAAATAGGCGAGAGAATGATGGATTCTAATGATCTTGAGAAAGAGCGTGGGATTACCATTTTGGCAAAAAATACTGCTATTGACTGGAATGGCTATCACATTAATATTGTGGATACACCAGGGCATGCTGACTTCGGTGGTGAAGTAGAGCGAGTTCTATCTATGGTGGATTCAGTTCTATTATTGGTCGATGCGGTTGATGGTCCAATGCCGCAAACACGTTTTGTAACTCAAAAAGCTTTTGCTTTGGGATTAAACCCCATTGTTGTTATTAATAAAATCGATCGCCCTGGTGCACGTCCTGATTGGGTGGTTGATCAAACTTTTGAATTGTTTGATAACTTAGGTGCTACTGATGAGCAATTGGATTTTCCCATTATTTATGCCTCTGCTATCAATGGTTACGCAGGGCTAGAAGACGATGTGACTGATGGCGATATGACCCCTCTGTTTGAAACGGTGATTGAGAAAGTAGCGCCACCAGCTGTTGATGTTGATGCACCTTTTCAAATGCAGGTGATTAGCCTCGATTACAATTCTTATGTTGGTGTGATTGGTGTTGGGCGGATTCAGCGTGGTTCTGTTAAGCGTAATATGCCACTAACCTTGGTTGACGTTGAAGGCAATACACGTAAGGGTCGTATGTTAAAGCTTTATGGTTTTAACGGGCTGGAGCGAGTGGAAATTGAGGAAGCTCAGGCGGGTGATATTATTGCTTTTTGTGGGATAGAAAAGTTACAGATATCAGAAACCTTATGTGACCCTGATAATGTAGACGCATTGCCTGCTTTATCAATTGATGAGCCAACAGTAAGTATGACTTTTCAAGTTAATAACTCACCGTTTGCAGGTAAGGAAGGTAAATTTATTACCACACGCCAAATCTTTGATCGTCTTGAAAAAGAGTTACAACATAACGTAGCTTTACGTGTTGATACAACAGATGACCCAGATAAATTTAGAGTCTCTGGTCGTGGTGAGTTGCATCTTTCTGTATTGATTGAAAACATGCGTCGTGAAGGCTTTGAAATGGGCGTTTCGCGACCCGAAGTTATTATCAAAGAAATTGATGGTGTTAAATCAGAACCTTTTGAGTATGTGACGATTGAGGTTGAAGAGGAGCATCAAGGTACCATCATGGAAAAACTAGGTGACCGTAAAGGTGACTTAAAAGACATGGTTCCAGATGGTAAAGGCCGTATTCGTTTAGAATATATTGTACCTTCACGTGGTTTATTAGGTTTTCAAACTGAATTCTTAACAGCTACTTCAGGCTCAGGTTTGTTCTATCATGTATTTGATCACTATGGCCCATTAAAAGAAGGTAATGTTGGTTCACGTATTCGTGGTGTACTTATTTCGATGTCAAAAGGTAAAGCGGTTGATTACTCTTTGTATCCTTTGCAAGCCCGTGGTGAGTTACTAGTCGTCAATGGTGATGAAATCTATGAAGGGATGTTGGTAGGTATTCATTCACGTACTAATGATCTAGTTGTAAACCCGACTAAACCAAAACCTTTAACAAACGTTCGTGCTTCTGGAACAGATGAAAGCTTAACCTGTGCAAAAATCCAAAAAATGACGTTAGAACAAGCGCTGGAATTTATTAGTGATGATGAATTGGTAGAGGTTACGCCAAAGTCAATTCGCTTGCGTAAGATTTTATTAACAGAAAATGAAAGAAAGCGAGCTTCAAGAGCTTAATTTTTGAAAGGTAGAGGGTGTTAACTAACTGCCTTAAATACAAGCAAAGCAATAAAGCCCCGAGTTAAACCGGGGCTTTACAGATCGCTTAGTCGCTTGGTTGGCATGTGTTACTTCCATCCTTGGCAACGTCCTGTTGATAAGTCCTTTAAAATCCATCTTCTGTTCAGCGATTCAGCTATTGTGACAAAAAAAATAGAGAAAGTAAGTCGGTTAAGGATGAAAATATTGTAAGCTTTTGATTACGAGCTGTAATGAGCTTTGCCTTATTGATATTTTTAGATTAGTTTGATCAGAGTAAGATTTATTATAGTAAAATAGCATCAATTCAAATGTATTTAGGTTAGTAATGAGTCAGCGTACTGCAAATGTCGAGCGAAATACGCTTGAGACACAAATTAAAATTGAAATTAATTTAGATGGCGCAGGAAGTGCCAATTTTCTAACAGGTGTTCCTTTTTTGGATCATATGTTAGATCAGGTGGCTAGGCATGGCCTGATAGATATGGATATTCATGCTAAAGGTGATTTAGAAATTGATGCCCATCATACGGTAGAAGATATAGGTATTACTCTAGGGCAGGCTTTTGCAAAAGCATTAGGTGATAAAAAAGGTATTGTTCGTTATGGACATTCTTATGTCCCTTTAGATGAGTCTTTATCTCGGGTTGTGATAGATTTTTCAGGTCGACCAGGCTTGTTTTATGATGTGGTTTACCCAAAAGCTATGATTGGCTCCTTTGATGTTGATCTATTTCGAGAATTTTTCCAGGGGTTTGTTAATCATGCGGGTGTTTCATTGCATATAGATAACCTTAAAGGTAGCAATGCGCATCATGTGGCTGAAACTATTTTTAAGGCCTTTGGAAGAGCAATAAGAATGGCAATTACAGCTGACCCCAGAATGGCTGGTATTATGCCGTCTACCAAGGGATCATTATAGTTGAGTCTTGAGTCTTGAGTCTTGAGTCTTGAGTCTTGAGTCTTGAGTCTTGAGTCTTGAGTCTTGAGTCTTGAGTCTTGAGTCTTGTGCCTTTTATTTTTTACCTTTTATTTTTTAAATACCTATGTCATCAGTAGCCGTGATTGATTACGGAATGGGGAATCTCCATTCTATTGAAAAAGGGTTGCAGCATGCAGCACCAGAAGTTGATGTTCAAATAGTGTCGGATGTTACTGCTATTCAACAGGCAGACCGAATCGTATTTCCTGGTGTCGGGGCAATTAGAGATTGTATGTTGGCATTGGATAGCGCTGGTTTGTCCGCTGTTATTAAAGATGTTGCTAAAACAAAACCTTTTCTAGGTATTTGTTTAGGTATGCAAGCATTACTCACGGAAAGTGAAGAAAATGATAATACTGCGTGTCTAGATATTTTTAAAGGACAGGTTGAACATTTTTCGAAAGATATGCGGGATGATAAAGGTGAACGATTAAAAATTCCTCATATGGGGTGGAATCAAGTTAGGCAAAAACAGCATTCTTTATGGGAAGGTATTCCTCAAAATAGTCGTTTTTATTTTGTTCATAGTTATTATGTTAAGCCAAATAATGAAAAGGACTCTATTGCGACGACAGATTATCCAAAAGAATTTACCAGTGCGCTAGCAAAAGATAATATTTTTGCCGTACAGTTTCATCCAGAAAAAAGCCAGACTGTTGGACTACAACTGTTAAAGAATTTTTTATCCTGGGATGGGCAGAGCTAACAAAGGTTGAGAGCATAATGGCTCGTCGGCTACACTGAATTAACTATTGAGAAATAAGACATGTTGCTAATACCTGCAATTGATTTAAAAGAAGGAAAATGTGTTCGTTTACGTCAAGGGCGAATGGAAGATAATACTGTATTTTCAGATGACCCTGTTGCAGTTGCAGGAAAATGGGTAGAACAAGGTGCGAGACGTATTCATTTAGTTGATCTGGATGGCGCTTTTGCTGGGAAACCTAAAAATGCTGGCATTATTAAAGCCATCGCTGAAGCCTATCCTGATGTCCCTGTGCAAATTGGAGGAGGTATTCGTGATGAAGCAACCATTCAAGGCTATTTAGATGCAGGCGTGCAATATGTCATTATTGGCTCAAAAGCAGTGAGTGATCCTGATTTTGTTCGTGAAATGGCCGGTAAATTTACTGGACATGTGATTGTTGGCTTAGATGCAAAAGATGGCATGGTTGCGATTGATGGCTGGGCAACTGTTTCAGATAAAAATGTGACTGATCTTGCTAAAGAATTTGAAGCGAACGGGGT
>WTAY01000161.1 GCA_013139345.1 Methylophaga sp.
GCTTCGATGAAAGCGTTTTGCAGTTAGCTCTGCTGCTTGCATGATGTTTTCTTGTAACAGGATTGGTGATGCTGACTTTGCCATGTTTGAATCCTCTATTGTAGCAATTCACCCACAGCGTAGCAGATTGCTACGCTGTGGGTATAATCAGCTTAGAACCAAGGGATGGTGCCCGTTTTGCTTAGTCCAAAGGTATCAAACTCGCCACGTGTTGCTTCCGTTTTCAACTCACCAAACTCAATATAACGCCGATGCTTATGTCCATTAGTCGCACTCACTAGTTCAAGGTATGGGTTATCCATACCTTGTGTAAACATTTTTGCTCTATATGCTTTAATTTGATCTTGTGAAATAGAGCGTCGATCAATCAACCGCCTTAATTTTGCTTCGGTCATATTGGATTGTTTACGAAAGATAGTTCGGTAAGCAACCTCATTGGGAATCGCCTCTATGAAGCATGTATCACAATAGCCAGACAGGCCACCAAGCCAGTCCACTGCCTGCAACGCTGTTAACTGAGATTCAGTTCCGTGTATTCTGAGGATGTTGCCCAATATAACGTTATATTTTGGAAAGCTAACCCCTATCGCTGTTGAATCTAGACTGAATAGTGCTTTATGGAGTTTTGTGTAAACTTTGTTTA
Source organism: Methylophaga sp. (assembly GCA_013139345.1). Lineage (GTDB taxonomy): Bacteria > Pseudomonadota > Gammaproteobacteria > Nitrosococcales > Methylophagaceae. The sequence goes on from WTAY01000161.1 coordinate 644, forward strand.
GCAGTTCGTTTTTACGCATTTCTGCATCGGGTTTTATTTTAATATCTAAATAAAAATCCATTAGAGCCTCCTTGGACGAATATCAATATCTGAAACATAAGCTAAACCCTTTTTTCCAAGGTAAAAACTAGAAACGCCTGCATTTTCAATCATGATTTCAATTTCTCTGGCTTTGCCTTTATCCACATCAACTTCAATTTCTAGTTTTCCACTGGCTTTGGTCATTAATGAAACAACTTCGCCTATACCTTTGACTCTCTCTTTTCTAATATAAGGATTACCCCAAATTTTCTTCTTTTCACCCGTAGTAAAACGATTCATAAAATCTTTGGTTGTGAATCCCCTTTTTGATATACCGCTAATTCCCCCTGCTTTTGTTTTGGCAGAGTCCGTATCAGGTAGGCGTTCTAACTGTAGATATAAAGAAGAGCAATACAAACTTATCGGCATCACTTCACCTTTTCTATTTAAGTATTCAATGCCTTCAAATATTTGATTTAAAACCTGCATCGCTTCATTCGCTAGTCCTTCATTGGCTACAGGCTTTTCTTTATTTAAAATATCTAATTGAGAAATAATCGATACGGGGTTCATGTCAATCACTGTTGTCACTTTATTTTTTGAAATAATAAAGTGACAAAGCTCTTCAAAATCAAGAGTTAAAACACCCCAAAACTCAGCAGAATAATCTGATAAAAACATAACATCATTGGTTTTTATCGAACCAGTAAATGAGTTTTGATCAGTACTCCCTGTAATGTTTCTAATGTAAGTCATTTCATTAGTTTCAATAGCGACATCATTAAATGTCACTTTGTCGCTATCAACATAATCAATATCTTTGAAAAAATAACTTTCACTCTCTCTTGCTTGGTAAAGTTTTCGTTGGTCACCAATAATTCTATTTAAAATACCCATGACAGTATCAAGCGTTACTTCACGCTTTTTAAAGTTTTCAGGTTTTCTTAAGCTCGTCATTGAGCCAACAAAATTTCTCCCCTTTTTGGGCAAAGGCTCATTATTACTGCCATCTAAAAAAGAGTTTCGCCATGAGGATTCATAATCTATGATTATTTTCATCATACCCTCCTTTATTTTGAGTAGAAATAAACAGCATAACCAGACTCTGCTTGCTCAGATATATCCCCTTCATTATGTTTAATACGCATCATTTTATGGCTGTCGTTATAATCAACTAACACTTCATCGACATACATATATGATTTCGCTTGACGAATAGATAGCTGACTTATCATTTGCAGGGTATGCTGAATTAGTGCTTTTACAGCATCGTCATTAAGCAGTATTCCGTTTTCACCTTCTTCAAAAATAGTTCCACCACGTACATAATTTGAGTGAAATATCGCTTGTGGATTTAAGTCTGGATTAAGTGACTGAATGTAGTCTTGAACAGCTTTTGCTACGTCTTCACCTTGCCCCTCTTTAATAACCATAGAACAGCGATCAAACTTTTTATCCAACGAAATAAACTGCAACTGTTCAATACTGATTGATCCATAAGAGGTATATTTTGTATCACCAAAGGTGGTCTTTGAATAAAATGAAGAGCTATCTCGTTCACCAGCTTGACCAAACTGTTCAAAGTTTCCATTACCTAGTTGATCAACAAAATCTTCCATTAAAAGTGGGCTGGTTCGTTTGCATTGACTGGATGGCACAACATAACCACGAACCAACCCCGTAATAGAGGCTAAAACACCTTGCAAACTTTTCTCGGCAGCAAAATGAATATCGAAGGCTTGGTCTCTAAAGAGGTGGTGACGAATGCAATTTTGGCTGATATATAAAGGTGTTTTTTTGAAATCTATATCGGTTGCTTCTTTTTTGTATTTATAGCCCGTTTCTTCTTTAACCTTTCCTGATAAGTTTGTGTAACCTCGTAATTTTGGCAAGGTATGATTATCGACAGTTTGCCCACCATCACCTGTTAATGTTGTCGGCCCATTCCAATTCACTACTCCATGACCTAATGCCGTTATTTTAAAATCGACACTTTTAATTCCTGTTACTTTTTTCATAATGACTCTCCTTGGTTTTTTAATTGATGAGCTGAAATAGCTCCTATTGGTTGGTTCTTTCCTATCGCATAATAAATAGCATAGGAAGTGGGTTGAACTTCTATTATTTTTAAATCATTGGGTGTATAGCTTAAATAAATTGGGGTTTCAGGTTCTTTAGATTTTTTAAGGTAAACCCTATCTTTATATTTTGTGGTTGCCTTAACAGCATAATTTTTGTCATCTATGATGTTGTGATGTTTTTTAGCCATAAAATCCAATAAATTTTTTTCACTGTCACC
>WTAY01000001.1 GCA_013139345.1 Methylophaga sp.
ACGATAAAGAAAAATTACAAGAACGTGTTGCTAAACTAGCTGGCGGTGTTGCAGTGATTAAAGTTGGCGCAGCAACTGAAATGGAAATGAAAGAGAAGAAAGCACGTGTTGAAGATGCATTGCATGCTACTCGCGCAGCCGTTGAAGAAGGTGTTGTTGCTGGTGGTGGTGTTGCACTGGTTCGTGCTGAAAGTGCATTGGGTGAATTAACAGGTGTTAACCATGATCAAGATGTAGGTATTAAATTACTACGTCGTGCAATGGAAGAACCTTTACGTCAAATCGTTTCAAATGCAGGTGAAGAAGCTTCTGTAATCTTGAATGAAGTTGCAGCAGGAAAAGGTAACTTCGGTTACAACGCTGCAACAGGCGAATATGGCGATATGATCGAAATGGGTATTCTTGACCCAACAAAAGTAACGCGTACTGCATTGCAAAATGCGGGTTCAGTTGCAGGCTTAATGCTAACAACAGAAGCTATGATTGCTGAAGCTCCTCAAGAAGCTGGTGCTGCTCCAATGCCTGATATGGGCGGTGGTATGGGCGGAATGGGCGGTATGATGTAGAGGAAACTCTACTTATGTAAGTCGAAAGATATTTCGATAAGCTTATTAAAAAGCCCCAATCATTTATTTGATTGGGGCTTTTTTGTTAAAAGCTGCTGCGCTCTTCTAAAAATAAGCTGGTAATTTATTCTTCTTTATTGATTTTTTGAACTGGAGAGCCTTCGTAAGCGTTGATTATTTCGACAAGGTTATTTGAGTCTATGCTTTTACTCTGGTAAAGGTATCCCAATATATTCTCCATAATTAGATACCCAATAACTAAGTCACATTCAAGAAGAGAGTTATCATGACTTGCATTATTTCCTAACCATTTTATCGACAGAAGTAGTTGGGATATTTCAGGGTGAGAATCTTCCAGGTTTTTGATTTTATGATGAAGAGACATCTTTTTATTTAGGTCTGGTTTGAGTTCAGCGACTATTTTTTCTACCGCGACTCTTAATTTATTGCCACTAGATGACAGATCGATCCAAGCTATTGCAAATGATGCTATAAGTATTTCAGATATAGATTGAGGGCATTTTTGTGGGACAGTGAACAATAATAATGTCGGTTCAAAATATTTTGGTGTGAAAATAATGTCTTTATTGAGTTCATAAAAAGGAGGATCTCGCCAAAAGATGTGTTGACCTACCCCAGTGCAGTACGTTGGACAATTACAGTTCGGGCAAAAAAAAGTAGCAGAAAATAAATATTCAATTTGCTCTGGTTCCCACACAGGGCTTGAACGTCTTGCCTGTGATTCTAGGGTTTCAGAATGCTTAAGTTCGTCTGTTATAAGGCTTAATGGTGCTTTGTTACAGTGTGGACAATTCCAACTTGGAACATCTGTTTTTGAAAAGGATTCTTTAAATTTAAGGCGATTATATTTTTTGTACTGCTCGTAATTCATGATGAATATTTTATCGAATCCAAATATAAAGTATCAGGACAAATATCTTGCTCATGAGGCCAGACAACGGTGCCGTCGAGCACACTTGCTTGGGTGAAATAGTGTTTATTTTGCAGTTCTTTGAATACACCAAAATCAAGTAACGAAGAACAGTCGTAGATACCTTGTTCACCATTGGTGAATAATAGGTTTAGCTGATAATCATCAGTGGTTGATACTTCACTTACTCTGGGATTCATGGTCTTATCTCAATGGTTCTATCTTATAAGGTTGCTCTCCTGCTACTGCGAGTTCCCAGTCAGCAACGAGTTCATCTTTGTGAATTTCAATCCATGCTTGTAGCAGTTTCATTTTGGCTTTCGGAATCTTGCCTTCAAGCACATCTCCATCAGGTATTGAGACAATCACTTCATCACCTTGATATTTCACATGGGTATGAGATGGTGGTGCTACTTATTATCCATAAAATACATGTAGATGATAAGTCCATAGAATGCTGATAATGAAGGCATATTTTTCTCCAGTCCTTGAATTACAACTATTGGCATGATTTTACGGTAATATGATCTTTATTACTATTTAGCTTAAATTTTGAGGATATATGACAGTCAATAATTCCTTTTCAGAACAATGGCAGCAGTTGCTCTCAACAGTGAACAATTTATCAGAATCTGCAATTTCAGTGTTGGCAGGCAGTGATTATGTCACTCAGTGGGGCAATAGAAATGGCGAACGTGCTGGAGAATTATTATCTTCGGGTGACATCACAACGACTTATGACATTGATGGTTATCAACAACGATTAAAAGTGACACTTGAAAAGATTGCTGATGAAACGGCTTTACAGCAAAAACTACGTTATTTTCGTCAGCGGGAAATGGTGCGAATTATTTGGCGAGACTTGTCTGGCTGGGCTGATCTTGCTGAAACAGTACGTGATCTTTCTGCTATGGCAGATGCGTGTGTTCAACAGTCATTAGCACTATTGCACCAATGGCAAAGTGAGGCGTTAGGTAAACCTTGTAATGCTGATGGCGAAGAGCAGTATTTAGTTGTATTGGGGATGGGTAAATTAGGTGCAGGAGAACTTAATTTATCATCTGACATTGACCTTATTTTTACCTACCCTGAAGGAGGTGAAACCCAAGGTGGTCGTAAAAGCTTATCAAATGAAGAGTTTTTTACTCGCCTAGGTCGAAAGCTCATTCAATCATTGGACAATGTCACGGCTGACGGCTTTGTCTTTCGGGTTGATATGCGTCTTCGTCCCTTTGGTGATAGCGGTTCTCTCGCTGCAAGCTTTGATGCCATGGAAGATTATTATCAAACGCAAGGTCGTGAGTGGGAGCGCTATGCGATGATCAAGGCGCGTGCGATTACGGGGTCTGAATCAGGAAAAAAAGGCATTATGGACTTGCTGAGACCTGTTGTGTATCGGAAATACTTGGATTACGGTGTATTTGATTCTTTGCGTGAAATGAAGGGCATGATTGCAGGTCAACTTCATAAAAAAGGCATGGAAGATAATATTAAGTTAGGTAGTGGTGGTATTCGTGAAATTGAATTTATCGGCCAAGTTTTTCAGCTGATTTACGGTGGTCGGGATAAACTATTACAGCAACGGCCAATTTTAACGATTCTTGATTTATTGGCAGAGCGAAACTGTTTGTCGCTTAATGCGGTTGAAGATATGAAGCTTGCCTATGATTTTTTACGTCTCACTGAGCATAGAATTCAAGCGTGGGCGGATCAGCAAACGCATTTATTACCGAAAGAGGATGATGCACGTGTTCGTATTGCACGGTTAATGGGTTTTGATGATTGGGCTAGTTTTATAGCTGTTTTGGATGAGCATCGTCGAAAAGTTCAAGGCCATTTTGAGCAAACTTTAACTGCTCCACAAGCAGATGCCGCACCAGATGATAGTGTGTCGTTGTTAAATTCAGATAACGAAGACAAGATACAATATCTACAACAATTGAATTATATTGATGCAGAAGCGTGTTTGACGAAATTAGATGATTTACTAACATCACATACTTGTCGCAATTTAGGTAATACGGAACGTGAGCGTTTGGAAAGACTATTACCGTTATTAGTTCAAGCGGCTGCCAATGTTAAAAACACGGATACGTGTTTAGCTCGACTGTTGAGTTTATTAGAGGCGATTATGCGTCGTTCAGCGTATATGTCATTGTTAGTCGAAAACCCAATGGCTTTATCCCAACTTGTTAAATTGTGTGCTGCAAGTCCATGGATCAGTGGTCAATTAACGCGTTTACCTGTGCTATTAGATGAATTATTAGATCCCCGAACATTATATGAAGTGCCCGAAAGAGAAGAGCAAGAAAGAGCTCTGGAAAAAAGCCTAGCGACGGTCGATAAAGCTGATTTAGAACAGCAAATGTATTTGTTGCGAGAATTTAAACAAATTACATCACTTCATGTTGCTGCAGCAGATGTAACGGATGTCTTGCCTTTGATGCGAGTGGGTGATCAGTTAACCGAATTAGCCGAGATTCAGTTAGACAAAGTGATGAAGTTAGCATGGCGACATTTGGTGGCGCGACATGGTTATCCGCCATGCACTAAAAATGATGATTTAAGTCAGTGTGGATTTACGATATTAGCTTATGGTAAATCAGGAGGCTTGGAGTTAGGCTATGGTTCAGATTTAGATTTGGTCTTTCTTTTTGATGATGCCGCAAATCAGGGGGAAACAGATGGCGATCGTCCGATAGATGCCTTAATGTTTTATACCCGTTTAGCGCAGCGTATGATTCACTTATTAAATACCGTGACCGCTGGTGGGATATTGTATGAAGTTGATATGCGACTTCGACCTAATGGCGCATCAGGGTTGTTAGTTACAGCCGTGTCAGGCTTTGAAGAATATCAAAAAACGGATGCATGGACATGGGAACATCAAGCCTTAGTTCGGGCTCGATGTATTGCTGGTGATGAAAATTTAACCCAAAAAATCAATGGTATTCGTCAGCAAATTTTAGCCCAAAAACGCGATCAGACTACCTTGGTAACAGAAGTAAGTGATATGCGTGCTAAAATGCGTGAGAATTTAGATAAGAGCACCGATCAACTATTTGATCTTAAGCAAGGTAAAGGCGGTATCACTGATATCGAATTTATGGTGCAATATGCTGTTTTAGCGTGGTCAGAAGCATTGCCGGAGTTGTTGGTTTATACCGATAATATTAGGCTGTTAGATGCGTTACGAGCGTCGGGTAAGCTAAGCGAAGATGAAAGTACAATGTTGGCAGATGCCTATCGTTTTTATCGAGGTTTAGCTAATCACTGTGTATTACAAGAGATGCCTGCAGTGGTTTCTCTAGAAGATGCGGGTGACACCCCATCGCAAGTTCAAGAAATTTGGCAGCGTTGGTTAGCTTAAACAATAGAATATTATTAAATAAAGAGTAAAATTTTAAAATTTTGCTCAATGAATTAAGAGATAAGTAGGTAATTATGGCAACACCAACAATGGAAGATAGAGATGGCGTTATCTGGCTTGATGGCAAAATGGTGCCGTGGAGAGATGCGAAAGTACATGTTTTAACGCATACCTTACATTATGGTTTAGGTGTGTTTGAAGGTGTTCGTGCCTATGAAAC
>WTAY01000063.1 GCA_013139345.1 Methylophaga sp.
CCTTAAAAACCAAGCGACTTTGTTGCTTACTAATTCTGCCAAAATAATGCCTCACGTCAATGTTCCCGAATTAGTTAAGCACAAAAAACTCTCTGACAAGACTAGTCTGTCAATTTTAATAGCCGACGTAAAAGATCTATATTTATGTGATTTAACCCAGGCAGATGTGTATTTTAAATTACCTGAAAGTCTAAAAAAAGGCTGCAATAAACACATTGATATTTTATTGAATAATCCACGTTTAATTCCGTGGTTTCCAGCAGTTTTAATTGGCAAAGATTATGACGAATCTGTACGGATTTTAGAACATGTTCGCCCAAAACGACTTGTTAGTAATAACACTGGCATTGCATACAAAGCATTTGAAATGGGCATTGAGTGGATTGCAGGCCCCTTTTTAAACACCACTAATTCTTATGCATTATTAACTCTTCAAGAAGAATTAAATTGCGCTGGCGCTTTTATTTCAAACGAAATTAACCGCGTGCAAATAAAAAAAATCGCACGACCTAGCAACTTCAAATTGTTATACAGCATTTATCACCCTATTTTAATGATGACCAGCAGGCAATGCTTCTTCCAACGTACTGTCGGTTGTGAAAAACCCAGTATTGAAGATGGCTGTATGCTGAAGTGCGAAAAATCGACCACTATCACCAATACTAAGGGTGTTTCTTTTGCTATTGATAAACAAAAAGGCGGCTACCCTAGTATCTATAATAATGAGCAATTTTTAAATGTAGACATCGTGAATGATCTGGGTGATTTATTTGATGAATTTTTTATTGATCTCACTGACATTGGTTCTGGGTCTAAAGCTGAGCCTGACAAAGCACAATTAATTACTCAATTTGAAAACATCCTAAACGGTGATGAGAATGTACAGCAAAATCTTGACCAAATGGTGGCACTATCGACTAGAAACCAATATAGGAAAGGACTGTAAATAGCCCATGGGTTGTACACAAATAGCACACATTTTATGACTCACCCCATACTGTATTCCTTGCAAAACTGTCCCTATGCAATGCGCTGGGCTGTCTCAATCAGCCCAGCGCGCCATTACTCTTTTTTTGGATTCAGGTACCCCCATGCCCCAGAATGCAAAAAAAACAATGCAAATAGTAAGCCCTAATTCGTCCTGCGTTCACTTCAACTTCGCACAAAAGCCACTACATTAAGGCTCACTAACAGACTTGACGGCTGTCGGAACAAAATTTTAGCCCGTCCTCGCATACTATACTTCGCGCGCTCACGAAGCATATCCATAACAGATACCTAGTTTATTTACCATAACAGATCAATTAAATCACAATCTGTTCTTGTTAAATTACTTTATATTGAATCTGTTTGCCATCTTGTCTCGCTTGTAAGATATATCTGTCAATCATTACCCCCCATTGACTGACAAGTTTATTCCCTGGGTTGCATTTGTGATTCAGGTGTTATTTTTCAATTATACAGAGGAATATTACATGCCAGCAGTTCAAAAACCAGCTCACACTACAGGCGACTTTTTTGTTGATTACGAAGAAAAGGTATTCGAGGATGTTAAAGCGCAACCGGGCGAAAAAGCACTGGTGAAGTTTCATACGGTTGCTTTCGAAGGCTCTATTGGCTTTGTCAATATGTTACAGGCGACCCGCTTGCAACGCAAAGGTTATGAAACCTCAATTCTTTTATATGGGCCAGGGGTGACATTAGGAATTCAGCGTGGTTTTCCACTTTTGGGAGATGAAGCCTTTCCTGGACACCAGAATTATACCACTCAACTCAATAAGTTCATGGCGGAAGGTGGCAAAGTTTATGCCTGTCGGTTTGCGCTACAAGCTTTTTATGGTCATGGAGAGCCAAGCCTGATAGAGGGTATTCGCCCCATTAGCCCCTTAGATGTATTGGACATGACGCTGATTCATACTCGTGAAAACGCATTCATTCTAGATTCCTGGAGTTAATACGCTTTTTTAAAATGTTGCTAGTGTCTGGAATGATTTTCAGACCTAGTACAGCCATTCTCAACTGGGAAATAAATTATGTCATTGCAAAAAATTGTCAGAGCGGCGGCAGTACAGATTGCACCTGTATTTGATTCTGCCGACGGAACGGTCGAAAAAGTATGTCAGGCTATTGTTGATGCCGCAAAGGAAGGCGCTGAACTGGTGGTGTTTCCAGAAACTTTTGTACCTTATTATCCTTATTTCTCTTTTGTTCTGCCTCCGGTCGCATCAAGCAGTGAACACCTTAAACTTTATGAACATGCCGTAGTTGTGCCTGGTCCTGTAACTAATGCTGTGGCAGCTCAAGCGCGATCTCTAGGCGTGGTTGTGGTATTAGGTGTTAATGAGCGAGACCATGACAGTCTATATAATACCCAGTTAATTTTTGATGAAACCGGGGCTTTAGTGCTTAAGCGGCGCAAAATCACACCAACCTTTCATGAACGTATGATCTGGGGACAAGGTGATGCTTCCGGTCTTAAGGTTGTTGAGACTGGTATTGGGCGTATCGGTGCACTGGCTTGTTAGGAGCACTATAACCCATTGGCTCGTTATGCGTTGATGACACAGCATGAAGAAATTCATTGCAGCCAGTTCCCTGGGTCTTTGGTGGGCCCCATTTTTGCTGATCAAATTGAAGTGACCATTCGCCATCATGCGCTTGAGTCTGGTTGCTTTGTCATTAACTCTACCGGCTGGTTGAGTGATCAACAAATTCAATCGATTACACCTGACCCAAATTTACAGAAAACTTTACGTGGTGGCTGTTGTACAGCCATTATTTCCCCCGAAGGCAAACACCTCGCTGAACCTTTACGTTCAGGAGAGGGTATGGTCATTGCTGATCTGGATATGTCGCTGATTACTAAGCGTAAGCGCATGATGGATTCAGTCGGTCATTACGCTCGCCCTGAATTATTAAGTCTGAAGATTAACGACAAACCCGCTGTGCCGATATTTAGTGAAACGCCTGAATATGGATATCGCTCAACCGCCTTACCAGTCGATACAGAACTTTCATCTACCCACTGTAATGAGCAATTAGACCATGAATGAATCATCTAGTGCTAACCCTTCCTCTCAATTGATTACCGAACTACAATCGCTCGGGTTACAGTTGCTGGAAACTGACTGTGGTGTCGCAGGTCGTCGTGGAGGGGCTGGCCCATCTGACCATAAAGCAGTGACTTTAGGTGGCCGAACGGTGATGATCCCTATTTTTACCGCGCCAGCCAGTACCTCGCCATTCGTTGCAGATACGCCAGATGAAGAGGGTCATAGTCAGATTTATCGTGATGGTCGGCCAGTTGGGACTATTGGGTTTCCTAGCCAACCACTATTTTATAATTTAAAAACGCAGGACGGCATACCCTATTCTCATATCGCAACTTTACATGCCTCAGACGTATTGGCGACCACAGTACTCCAATCCTGTATACGCTATAACAATCGACAAAAATCTTGCCAGTTTTGTGCCATAGGACAATCGCTAGAAGAAGCCAGCGCGCCATTGCGTACTGTCTGAATCTTGGGACGTCCGTGTCCCAAAATCCAGCCACTACGCAGCGAATAGTAAGCCCCGGTTCGTCCTGCGTCCGCCTCAACTCTGCACAAAAGCTGCTCC
>WTAY01000052.1 GCA_013139345.1 Methylophaga sp.
CATTAGCAGTAGGTGTGGCTGATCATTTAATCATGCTTGAATATAGTGTTTATTCTGTTATTTCTCCTGAAGGTTGTGCCTCTATTTTGTGGAAAAGTGCTGATAAAGCACCAGAAGCAGCAACAACATTAGGTATTACGTCAGAGCGCTTATTAGGTTTAGGTTTGGTTGATCAAGTCATTTCTGAGCCTTTAGGTGGTGCACATCGTGATATGGATAATATGGCAGAAAAAGTTAGAAATGCGATTGAAGCTAAATTGAAAAAATTAGAAAACTTACCACTTGATACCTTAGTCGAACAGCGCCAACAAAGACTATTTAATTATGGTGAGTTTGAAGGTTAAATAATAACTGTGGCACTGCTTGCACACGCTGTTATAGATAAAGTTGTTGCATTAGCATCGGGAAAGCGAATTTGGGTTGCCTACAGTGGTGGTGTTGATTCACATGTTTTGTTGCATTTACTGGCGCAATCGAATCATCCTCAGTTAGAAAATGTAGCAGCAATTCATGTCGATCATGGTTTAAATAACGATTCTCCTCAGTGGACACAACATTGCGCTCATATTGCAGAAGCGTTAAATATTCACTTTGTCGGTTTAAAGGCGAAAGTAAAGAATATTGAATCTTTGGGGATGGAGGCGGCTGCGCGAGAAGCTCGATACCTCGCCTTACAAAATGCCTTAAGCAAAAACGATATTCTACTCACTGCTCAACATCAACAAGATCAAGCGGAAACCGTGTTGCTACAATTATTTCGCGGAGCAGGGCCTAAAGGGTTATCGGCCATGGCAAGTCATTTTAGTTTAGGTGACGTTCAAACTATTCGCCCATTATTAACTACTCCACAGACTGATATTCTGGCATATGCTCAAACGCATCAATTACAGTGGATTGATGACCCAAGTAATATTGAGACACGTTGGAATAGAAATTATATTCGCCATAAATTATGGCCTGAGATTGCAAAGCGTTGGCCCAGTGCAGCACAAACAATCAGCCGAAGTGCAGCGCATTGCGCTGAAACCAGTGAGTTATTAGATGACCTAGCAGAACATGATTGTAGTCTACTGGGCATTGATAAGACCAGTACTTCACTGCCGGTTACACGCTTGTTAACACTCTCTACAGCACGGCGTAACAATATATTGCGTCACCTCTTTCTCTGGCTGAACTTACCCTTGCCATCAACTGTTAATTTACAGCGAATAATTGATGAAGTCTGTTTAGCAAAGCAAGACAGTACCCCCTTAGTAAGCTGGTCTGGGGTTGAGGTTCGTCGCTATCAGGATTACCTCTACTTTATGTCTCCATTGAGTCAGCATGACAATAAGAAAGTATTGAAAGTGAATTGTTCTCAGGAGTTTAGTTTAGATGATGGCCGCTGTATTGAATGGGTCGAAACTAAAGGTCAAGGTATTGCCAAAGACAGTCTTTCAGGAAAAGTTACAGTTCGTTTTCGTCAAGGTGGAGAGCGAATTAAGCCGCAAGGAGAGGCGCATCACAAAAGTGTAAAACACTTATTCCAACAATGGTCTGTTCCACCATGGCAACGTGATCGTATTCCACTGATCTTCTGTGATGATAAGTTGGTTGCAGTTATAGGTTATTGCATTGATGATTTATATAGTGTGAGTGATGGACAGCAAGGATCTCTGCCACAGTTCAAACGCTAGATTTTCATTGAGAAAAACGTCTATTTCTGTTATTTTATGTAGCTGATTTGAGTGCGACCATTCTGGTTGCACCGTTTAATTTAGAACTCTCTAAAAATATGCCTAAATTTATATTTGTTACTGGTGGTGTGGTTTCGTCCTTGGGTAAAGGGATTGCTGCTGCATCATTGGCTGCTATTCTTGAAGCCCGTGGCTTAAAAGTTACGCTGGTAAAGCTGGACCCTTATATCAATGTCGATCCCGGCACCATGAGCCCTCTACAACACGGTGAAGTGTTTGTAACGGAAGACGGAGCAGAAACTGATTTAGATCTCGGTCATTATGAGCGTTTTGTAGACTCTAAAATGACGAAGTCTAATAATCACACAACAGGTCAGATATACGAAAACGTTATTCGTAAAGAACGTCGCGGTGAATATTTAGGTAATACAGTACAAGTTATTCCACATATCACCGATGAGATTATGCGTTGTATTTATGAAGGCGCAGGCGATTCTGATGTGGCATTGATCGAGATCGGTGGAACGGTGGGTGATATTGAATCATTGCCTTTCTTAGAAACGATTCGTCAAATGGGCACTTTGTTGGGGCGTGATAATGCCTTGTTTATGCACTTAACATTAGTGCCTTATATTCCATCAGCAGGCGAAATTAAAACGAAACCAACACAACATTCTGTTAAAGAGTTGCGTACGATTGGTATTCAGCCTGATGTGTTGATTTGCCGTATGGATCGTCCATTACCTGAATCTGAGCGTCGTAAGATTTCATTGTTTACCAATGTGCCAGAAAAATCTGTTATTTCAGCTGTTGATGTTGATAGTATTTACAAAATCCCGATGGAACTACATCAACAAGGTTTAGATGATATTGTTGTTAAACAATTAAACCTTGAAGTGAAGCCGGCAGACTTAAGTCAATGGCAACAAGTTGCAGATAATATTGATAACTCAGTTGATGTCGTCAATATTGCTATGGTAGGTAAGTATATGGATTTAACAGAGGCGTATAAGTCTCTGTCTGAATCATTAATTCATGCCGGTATTCATACGCGTACTAAAGTGAAAGTGCATTATGTTGATTCTGAAATCATCGAGCGTGATGGACCTTCTATTATCGCTGATATGGATGCTATTTTAGTACCGGGTGGTTTTGGTGAACGTGGCGTAGAAGGTATGATTCTTACTGCTCAATATGCCCGTGAAAACAAGATTCCTTACTTAGGTATTTGCTTGGGTATGCAAGTTGCGGTTATTGAATATGCTCGAAATAAAGCCAGACTAGAAGGTGCTTACAGTACTGAATTTGATGCAGAGACAGCTCACCCTGTTATTGGTTTGATCACTGAATGGCAAAAAGAAGATGGCAGTGTTGAAAAGCGCGACCATGATTCTGACTTAGGCGGC
>WTAY01000157.1 GCA_013139345.1 Methylophaga sp.
ATGCGTCTGTCAGTCGTATTCAAATTAATAGACCAGCGAATAATGCACAGATTACTGTACATACAGCACGTCCAGGAATTGTTATCGGTAAGAAAGGTGAAGATATCGATAAATTGAGACAAGAAGTTTCAAAAATAATGAAGGTTCCAGTAAAGATAAATGTTGAAGAAATTAGAAAGCCTGAGTTGGATGCAACTCTTGTGGCTGAAGGTATTGCTCAGCAGTTAGAAAAAAGAATTATGTATCGTCGTGCTATGAAGCGTGCGGTAACTAATACTATGAGACTGGGCGCTGAAGGTATCAAAATTAATGTTGCAGGTCGTTTAAATGGAGCTGAAATTGCTCGTGGCGAGTGGTACCGTGAAGGTCGAGTGCCTTTGCATACTTTACGTGCAGATATTGATTATGGAACAGCTGAAGCAAATACGACTTATGGGATTATAGGCATTAAAGTCTGGATCTTTAAAGGTGAAGTATTTGATATGGATGCACATACTGCATCAAATAATTCTAACACTAAGAAATAGTTGAAGGGACAAAACAAATGCTTCAACCTAAAAGAACAACATTCCGTAAGCAGCAAAAAGGCAGAAATAATGGCGTTGCTGTTCGAGGCTCTTCAGTAAGTTTCGGTGAGTATGGATTAAAGTCCACAAGTCGTGGTAGAATAACAGCCCGCCAAATAGAGGCAGCTCGTAGAACAATTACGAGGCATGTGAAGCGGACAGGAAAGATGTGGATAAGAATTTTTCCTGATAGACCAATTACTAAGAAACCTCTTGAAGTACGTATGGGTAAGGGTAAAGGTAGTGTGGAATTCTGGGTTGCTAATGTGAAGCCAGGCACTATGTTATACGAAATCCAAGGTGTATCTGAAGAATTGGCACGTGAGGCATTTACTTTAGCAGCTGCTAAATTGCCTGTTAAGACAACTTTTGTAGCGCGGACGATAATGTGATGAATGCGAGTGAATTGCGTCAAAAATCAAAAGAAGAATTGAATTCATTGTTACTTGAAAAGTCACGTGAACAATTTAATTTGAGAATGCAAAAAGGTACAGGTCAACTGACTAAACCAGATCAAATGAAGAAGGTGAGAAGAGATATTGCCCGAATTCATACGATTTTAAATCAAATGGCGAGTGCACAGGCATGAGTGAAAATAAAGAAAAAATACGCACAGTAACAGGTCGTGTTGTAAGTGATAAAATGGATAAAACCATAACTGTTATGGTTGAGCGTCTTATTAAGTTTCCAATTTACGGGAAATTTGTAAAGCGTTCTACTAAGTATTTGGCTCATGATGAGCAAAACCAAGCAAAGCAGGGAGATATGGTTACTATAACTTCGTGCAGGCCTTTGTCAAAAAACAAAACCTTTAAATTGGTTTCAGTTCTTGAGAGCTTGGATTAAGAAAAAGCTTTCAAAATATTAATTGATATAATTAGGATTTAAAAATGATTCAGATGCAAACTAACCTTGATATCGCTGATAATAGCGGTGCAAAAAAGGTCATGTGTATCAAAGTATTAGGTGGCTCTCACAGACGATATGCCGGTATAGGTGATATTATCAAAGTGAGTGTTAAAGATGCGATACCTCGAGGTAAAGTAAAAAAAGGCGAGGTTTATAACGCTTTGGTCGTTAGAACAAGAAAAGGCGTACGCAGACCTGATGGGTCAGTAATTCGTTTTGATGGTAATGCAGCAGTGATTCTAAATGCAGCATTACAACCAATCGGAACACGTATTTTTGGGCCAGTAACACGTGAATTGAGAGGTGAAAAATATATGAAAATCATTTCACTAGCTCCAGAAGTATTGTAAGGATAGATTCAATTATGCAAAAATTAAAACAAGGTGACGAAGTTGTTGTTCTTATCGGTAAAGATAAGGGTAAACAAGGTAAAATTGTTAAGATAATTGATGATAAAAAAGTGTTGGTAGAAGGAATTAACCGCGCTAAAAAACATCAGAAGGGTAATCCTAATGCTGGAATTCAGGGTGGTATAATCGATAAAGATATGCCAATCAGTATTTCCAATGTTGGCTTGTATAATCCTGAAACAAAAAAAGCTGATCGTGTTGGTTTTCGGTTTCTAGATGATGGAAAAAAAGTCAGGTATTTTAAATCGACTAATGAAGTTGTTGATGTATAAGGGTATTAAAAATCATGGCTAGACTAGAAACAGAATATAAAGAAAACATAATCGTAGCTTTACAAGAACAATTTGGTTACAAATCTGTAATGGAAGTGCCTAAGCTAACAAAAATCACTCTTAATATGGGTGTAGGTGCTGCAGTAGCTGATAAGAAAGTTTTACAAGCGGCTTTATCTGACATGGAAAAAATCTCCGGTCAGAAGCCAGTTGTAACTTTGTCAAGAAAATCAATCGCTGGTTTTAAAATTCGTGATGATATGGCCATTGGCTGTAAAGTTACTCTTAGAAGTGACAAGATGTATGAATTTTTAGACAGATTGATTAGTATTGCAATTCCTCGAATCCGTGATTTTAGAGGAATGAGTCCTAAAAGCTTTGATGGTCGTGGAAATTATTCAATGGGTGTAACAGAGCAAATCATCTTTCCTGAGATTGATTATGACAAGATAGACACTCTACGTGGTATGGATATTTCTATTACAACAACAGCTGGATCTAATGAAGAAGGTCTTGCATTGTTGAAGCTTTTCAATTTTCCATTTAAGAACTAAAGGGCGATTTAAAATGGCTAAAAAGTCAATGATTGCGCGTGAAGATAAGCGTAGTAAATTAGTCGGTAAATATGAAGTTAAAAGAAGGGCGCTGAAAGAAGAAATCAGAAACCCTAATACTTCAATCGAAGAAAAAGAAGCGGCTCTTTTAAAGCTTCAAAAACTTCCACGTGACTCTAGTCC
>WTAY01000121.1 GCA_013139345.1 Methylophaga sp.
ACAGGCAGTATTAGATGGTGACCTAGCATTATTTATTGAAGCGTCGCTGAAATCAGGACTATAAATAGAGAAACAACATGACAAACGAAATTGAACAAGACGAAAATAGACTGATAGCTCAACGCCGCGAAAAATTGGCTGAATTACGCGAAAAGGGCAATGCCTTTCCAAATGACTTTCGTCGTGATGTGATGAATTCTGAACTTGCTGCTGAATATGAGCATACGTCAGCTGAAGAGTTAAAAGAAACCCCTCGTCGTGTGAAAATTGCTGGTCGTTTGATGACCAAACGTGTGATGGGTAAAGCAAGTTTTGCCAATATCCGTGATATGTCAGGAAACATGCAACTTTATGTCAAACGTGACGATTTGGCTGAAGGTGTTTATGCTGATTTTAAACGTTGGGATTTAGGCGATATTATTGCCGCTGAAGGCACAATGTTTCGTACACAAAAAGGCGAGCTTTCTGTATTAGTTGATGATATTCGACTATTAACTAAATCATTACGTCCATTGCCTGAAAAATTCCATGGTTTATCTGATCAAGAAACACGCTACCGTCAGCGTTATGTTGATTTGATTATGAATGAAGTGAGCCGTGAAACGTTTATTATTAGAACCAAAGTAATTGATGGTATTCGTCGTTTCTTAATGGCAAAAAACTATTTAGAAGTTGAAACACCGATGATGCACGTCATTCCTGGTGGGGCAACAGCAAGACCATTTACAACACATCATAATGCGTTAGACATGCCTTTATTTTTGCGTGTTGCACCGGAATTGTATTTGAAACGTCTTGTTGTTGGTGGTTTTGAGCGAGTGTTCGAGATTAACCGTAACTTCCGAAATGAAGGGCTATCGACGCGTCATAATCCAGAGTTTACGATGGTTGAGTTCTATCAAGCATATGCTGATTATAAGGACTTGATGGATCTGACGGAAGAAATGTTACGTACCGTCACACAAGATGTACTTGGAACATCACAAGTACATTATCAAGGGACGGATTTAGATTTTTCTAAACCATTCCATCGAATGACAATCATTGAATCAATTTTGCACTTTAACCCTGATATAACGGTTGAGCAATTATCGACGCTGGAAGCTGCAACAGAGGTCGCGAAAGGTCTCGATATTCCACTAAAAGATATTTATGGTTTAGGTAAAGTTCAAATTGAGATCTTTGAAAAAACCGTTGAACATCGTTTAATGGAACCGACCTTCATCACCGCTTATCCAACCGAAGTTTCACCATTAGCACGCCGTAGTGATGCCGATCCTTTTGTAACAGATCGTTTTGAATTCTTTGTCGGCGGCCGTGAAATTGCCAATGGTTTCTCCGAGTTGAATGATTCTGAAGATCAAGCTGAACGATTCCAAGCACAAGTTGCTGAGAAAGATGCAGGTGATGATGAAGCAATGCACTTTGATGATGATTATATTCGTGCGTTAGAATATGGTATGCCACCAACAGCAGGTGAGGGAATTGGTATCGATCGCTTGGTCATGTTATTGACTGACTCACCTTCAATTCGAGACGTACTTTTATTCCCACATATGCGTCCTGAAGTATCTGCATAAAGAAAATTAACACGTTAACCAGGATGGTTAATAGAATCTAGGTTGAACTTTTTGGTGAAATAAGCACTCTAAGGGTTTAACTCTGTCGCGAAGAAGGAGTTTGAGCGAAATGAAAGAAGATAGTTTACGAAAAAGCAGTCGTCGTGAAAATACACGTCGTAACCGAGAGCGACGAGTCGTTCTTCATGAGTTTGGTAGTGAAGAATGGCTGGCGATGATCAAAGAACTTTATTTCTTCTGGCCTAAAAAAGATCAGCGTGTGGAAGCACGTCGAGAAAAAGATCGTCGAGAAGATGAGCGTCGTCAGGATAATTCTGGCCGCAGTTTTTTGCAAAAACAGCTAACTAAAACAGTCGAGCGTTTAACAGAAGAAGAGATGCAAGTACTTAATGGTCTTTGGACTAGTTAATAGTTATCATCCCCCCGCAGAATTGCTAGAGGGGATAATGGCAACGAGCTTGTTAAAAACCAAATAATGCCATAGCTTCAGCATATTCGTCACTGTTTTCATCGAGTTCAACAACACTGATTTCAGTATCAACACCTAGTTTCTTAAAGGCGGGGACAGTAGCGAGTTCCTCACTACTTAGTGCTCTATCTGTATTCATATAACTTTGTAAGCGAGCCACCTGAACTAAATCAGCGAGATCTGGACCATCTTCACTATCTCTGCTTAAATTTTGTTGTTCTGCAACTGCTGTGATTAGGCTCTCAGGAAATTTCCAACTTTTCAAAATAGCCGCACCAATACGAGGATGAATATTCTCTATCACGGTATCTAAAGCCGCTGAATTCTTAATTAATTCTGGCTTTTCATCTGCCTTCATCAAAATAGGTAAAATGCCCACTTCATGGATCAGACCGGCAAGCATTGCTTCATCTGCCTTAATATTAGCTTGGCTCGATGCTAAAACCTGACAAATAGCCGAAACATCCGTACTGTGCTCCCATAGCTTATGTAAGCGTTCATCTAAATTACGAGATGTGGCTTGAAACATTTGTTCCATAACGAGACTTGTTACAAGGCTTCGAATAATAGTTTGACCAAGGCGAGCAACCGCCATTTGAACACTATCAATTTCGATTCTGCCACGGTAAAGCGGACTGTTAGCTACTTTTAATAAACGTGTTGATAAAGCCACATCGGTAATAATGATGTCAGCCAGGTTGGCAGCCGTTGCTTCTGGATCATCAACAACATCTCTTACTCTAAGGGCAACTTCTGGTAGCGTTGGAAGCACTAATGTACCGTTTTTTAGGTCTTCTAATAGTTCGTTATAGAATGCTTCTTGTTCGGTCATGATTGCCCATTTATATAAATGTAATTTGAAGTAACTGCCATTTTCAGTTATTTTGCTGTGTTTGCCAACAGTTTTTTCTATTTTCAGGTGCTGAGTTGAACGAAGATTTCCCTAGGATTAAACGCCTACCGCCGTATGTATTCAATATTGTTAATGATTTGAAGGCACAAGCACGTGCGCGAGGTGAGGATATTATTGACTTTGGGATGGGTAATCCAGATAAACCTGCACCACAGCATATTATTGATAAATTGACAGAGGCGGCCCAGCGCCCAGATACACATCGTTATTCTGTATCGCGCGGTATCCCTCGTTTACGAAAAGCGATTTGTAATTGGTATCAACGAAAATTTGATGTTGAATTAGATCATGACTCTGAAACAATTGTTACGATTGGTTCAAAAGAAGGTTTAGCCCACTTGGCATTAGCTACTGTAGGGCCTGGAGATGCGATTCTAGTCCCGAACCCTGCTTATCCGATACATCCCTATGGCTTTGTGATTTCAGGTGCTGATATTCGCCATGTACCGCTTGTTCCAGGTGGTGATTTTTTTGCTGAATTAGAAAAGTCAGTAAAAGACTCTTGGCCGAAGCCTAAAATGTTGGTGCTGAATTTTCCGGGTAACCCAACAACACAATGTGTTGATTTAGAGTTTTTTGAACGGATTGTCGCATTTGCTAAAGAACACGAGATTTGGGTTGTGCATGATTTAGCCTACGGTGAGATTACCTTTGATGGTTATAAAGCACCCTCTATCTTGCAAGTTCCAGGTGCAAAAGATGTGGCAGTAGAATTTTATACCTTATCTAAAACATACAATATGCCCGGCTGGCGTGTTGGTTTTATGTCGGGAAATCCAACATTAGTTGCAGCTTTAGCTCGAATGAAGTCTTATCTTGATTATGGCATGTTTACACCAATTCAAGTTGCCGCAATTGCAGCATTAGAAGGGCCTCAGGATTGTGTTGATGATGTGGTTGAGCTTTATAAAAACCGTCGTGATGTTTTATGTGACGGTTTAACGGCAATTGGCTGGGCAGTTGAAAAACCTAAAGCAACGATGTTTGTTTGGGCAAAAATCCCAGAACAATATCAAGAAATGGGTTCGTTAGAGTTTACGAAAAAGTTACTACAAGAAGCGAAAGTAGCAGTGTCACCGGGTATTGGCTTTGGTGAATATGGTGATGACCACGTGCGCTTTGGTTTGATTGAAAATGAACATCGAACGCGTCAAGCGATCCGCGGGATCCGTGACATGTTCAAAAAAGATTCAGGAGTATAGTTTAAGTGCAATCAGTAAAAATTGGTGTGCTAGGTTTAGGCACAGTCGGTAGCGGCACAGTCAATGTATTAAGTCGTAATTTACAAGAAATCACTGGTCGTGCAGGCCGTGATATTGAAATTACACATGCAGCTGTACGTGATTTAACAAAAGAAACAGCGTGTAGTACGGAAGGTATTAGCCTGACTGATGATGCAATGGCGGTGGTTAATAATCCTGACATTCAAGTTATTGTTGAGTTAATTGGCGGTACAGGTGTTGCCCTCGACTTGGTGACTAAAGCGATTGAAAATGGCAAGCATGTTGTTACTGCAAATAAAGCGTTAATTGCGCTTCACGGTAACGAGCTATTTGCTAAGGCTCAAGAAATGGGCGTGACGATTGCTTTTGAAGCCGCTGTTGCTGGTGGTATTCCAATTATCAAAGCAATGCGTGAAGGTTTAGCTGCAAACAGTATTGAATGGTTAGCTGGCATCATTAATGGTACGGGCAACTTCATTCTGACAGAAATGCGTGATAAAGAACGTGATTTTGCTGATGTTTTAGCAGAGGCGCAAGCGCTGGGTTATGCTGAAGCCGATCCAACATTTGATGTTGAAGGTATTGATGCTGCGCATAAGTTAACCATTATGGCCTCCATCGCATTTGGTATCCCATTACAGTTTGATAAAGCCTACACTGAAGGCATTAGCAAGATTGCTCAAGAAGATGTGAAATATGCTGCAGAACTAGGCTACCGTATCAAACATCTGGGTATTGCCAAAAAGACGGAGCAAGGTGTTGAGCTACGCGTTCACCCAACAATGATTCCTCATCGTCGTTTGATTGCGAATGTTGATGGCGTGATGAATGCAGTATTGGTTCAAGGTGATGCTGTTGGGCCGACATTGTATTACGGTGCCGGTGCTGGTTCAGAAGCGACTGCTTCAGCGGTTATTGCAGATATTGTTGATATTGTTCGTGCAGTAACAACGGATCCTGAAAATAGAGTGCCTCATTTAGCATTCCAACCAGATGCCCTGTCAGACACACCTATTTTGCCTGTTTCTGAAGTTGTTACATCGTATTACTTACGTGTTTCTACTGAAGATAAGCCGGGTGTACTTGCTGACATTACTCGTATTTTGGGTGAGCAAGGCATTAGTATAGAAGCTATTTTACAAAAGCAGCCTGAAGAGCAAGGTGGGATTGTTCCTGTCATTATGCTGACACAGGAAGTTGTTGAAAAGAATATGGATGCAGCGATTGCTCAAATCGAAGCATTAGAAACAGTTAAAGATTCAGTTATGCGTATTCGCATGGAATCTTTAGGATAATACTCACGTCATTCCTGAGTTCTTTTATCGGGAATCTATAGAGACCGTCATGGATTCTCGCTTAAAGCATGCGAGAATGACAATGAAAATAAGTTTAAAAGGAAAATAATATGCCATTTCGTCCACGTTACACTGGCTTAATCGAACGCTACCGTGACCGCCTACCGGTCAGTGCAGATACTAAATTAATCAGCTTAGGTGAAGGTAATACACCTCTACTTAAACTTGAAAACATCCCTAGTGTAATAGGAAAAGATGTTGAAATTTACGTTAAATATGAAGGTCTGAATCCAACAGGTTCATTTAAAGATCGTGGAATGACAATGGCTGTGACTAAGGCTGTTGAAGAAGGTAGTAAAGCGATTATTTGTGCGTCTACAGGTAATACGTCGGCAGCAGCTGCAGCCTATGCTGCACGTGCAGGAATTGCGGCATTTGTACTGATTCCTGAGGGAAAAATTGCGTTGGGTAAATTAGCTCAAGGCATGATGCACGGTGCAACGGTTATCCAAATTAAAGGTAACTTTGATGAAGGTATGCAATTAGTTAAAGAAGTGGCTGAGCACGCACCGGTAACGATTGTGAACTCAATCAACCCATACCGCTTACAAGGTCAGAAAACAGCAGCATTTGAGATTGTTGAAGAATTATCTCGTGCGCCTGATTACCACTGTTTACCCGTCGGTAATGCCGGTAATATCACGGCACATTGGATGGGTTACAGCGAATACTTTGATGATGGCATTATCAGTGCTCGCCCTAAAATGGTAGGTTACCAAGCAGATGGTAGTGCACCGTTTATGCGTGGTCATATGGTTGATAACCCTGAAACGGTGGCAACAGCTATTCGTATCGGTCATCCACAAAGCTGGGACAAAGCATTAAAAGTACGTGAAGAGTCTCAAGGTTGGTTCGATGAATGTACTGATGAACATATTCTTGCTACACAAAAATTATTGGCTGAACATGAAGGTATCTTCTGTGAACCCGCTTCTGCAACCTCATTAGCGGGTGCGATTAATGATATTAACAGTGGCAAAATCCCTGAAGGTAGCATGATTGTTTGTACGTTAACGGGTCATGGTTTAAAAGACCCTGATACAGCTATCAAACAAAGTACCTCACCATTAGTAACCGTAGATGCAACATTAGATGCAGTACGTGATGCTATTTTGAGTAATATGGCGGACTAAAACTGAGAATAGCTGACTGTTCTTTTATTGAGAGCAGTCAGTTTATTATCATAGATTGGAGTAATAAATGAGTGAGCATGAACAAGTAACAGCAGAAGAAATTAGGGCAGCTAAAGTCCCGCACGATATTTTTTTAAGCAACTTGATTATGAATCATATTTTATTGTTCACAGGTATTGCTGCTTTTGGTGGGCAATATATTAAATTTCTAGCGTTAGTACCGTTATTTTCTTTTATCGCACTTGCTGTTACATTCTATCGTGCAAGCAGAGTAACGCGTGAGGACAGTGAGTTTGTCTATGTTCATTGGCAAATAGCACGACGCTGGAGTGTACTTTTTACGGGTGTTTTGACCTTATTATGTACCGTGTCATTTCTTGGCTGGTTAGGGCAAGAATACGGTAATTTGATGACTGAAATGGTCTATGCATTGATTGGTGGCTTAGGTATTTTACCAACACTATTAACAGTTCTAGTATTGGTGGTAATTGAATCTGATTCTTTACATCATGCCAGAATGGGAACAATGCCAGAGAGTGCTAGAAAACGCTTTTCAGCTGAAGATTAAAGTCTAGCTAATACCTTTTCGCGCCACTCATCAGATAGCTGGTGAATCTCAGATGCTAATTGCAACACCTTGTCAGCATCAATAAAATCATTATCAAAATAAGCGTTAAAGAGTGTTTTCACTGCTAGCTTCTGAGGGTGTTGATAAATACGCTCTACTTGAGCATATGCCTTAATTGTCCCAGCTTGTAATACTTTAAAGTAAATACCAGTATGACCATGCTGAATAAACAGCTTTGGCATGGTGTTTAACGCTAAGGCAATACCAAGTTTAAAACAGGGGACTCTAGGCTGTGTGACTTCTAGGATGCAGTCATTAATTTGTAGTTGGTCGCCAATGCATAAGATGGATTCATCGAACTGAGAAATGGTGAGATTTTCACCAAATTGACCATAATGCAACTCAGGCCGATCAAGTTCATTGCGCCAATACTCATATTGTTCGGCTGAAAACCCATATACAGCCTTATGTCCACCACCATGGTTCTCAAGATCAACCTGCTGGTCGCCATCTAAATTAAATCGTTCAACATCAACATTACCATCAACGGGTTTCTTAAAAATACTTGTCCAAATACGCGTGTTATTGTATTCGACCTCTACAGGTTGAGAGACATTGACAGAAAGCAACTTCATATTACTAACGAATCACGACAGAATGAATAACAATATTACTTTCAAAAAAGACTGAAAAGTGAGGATATCTCCACGTTGTGATTGCTGGATCGCCAACAGGGCCAGATTTACTCTCAGCTTGTCCGTACTTTTGTTCAACGTCGTTCATTGTCATGCCGCGTGTAGGACGAAGTACACCTTGGGTGGAATTAGGTGTTGAATAACTAGGTGTTGCAATAGAAAGAACATCAGCATAGCTAGGTAAAGAGGTTGATAGTAATAATGCCCCTGCAATGATTAAACTCATTTTATGCATGACTGACTCCTAAATTATTTATTAATATTTCTATTATGAGACTTTTATATCATTCAAGCACGATTAAGTTCTCACTCTGGCAAAAAAAGTTCAACTAAGGTGTTGAGATAACGCTGTCCTTTTTCCGTTGGACGTATTCTATGAATATCATATGTTATTAACTCAAGCTGTTC
>WTAY01000175.1 GCA_013139345.1 Methylophaga sp.
CATAAGCATGACTTTATCATCGCGTCAGATGAATGTTATTCCGAAATCTATTTTGATGATGACAAGCCACCGGTAGGGTTATTACAAGCAGCTATTGCAGCAGGTTATACCAATTTAAGTCGCTGCGTTGTCTTCCATAGCTTATCAAAACGCTCTAATGCACCGGGCTTACGTTCTGGCTTTGTTGCTGGTGATGCTATCGTATTAAAAGACTTCCTGCGTTACCGCACCTATCATGGTTGTGCTATGCCACCTGCAACTCAATCAGCATCAATTGTGGCATGGAATGATGAAGACCATGTTGCATACAATCGCTCACTTTACCGTGATAAATTTAAAGCAGTCTTAGCCATTTTATCCCCTGTGATGAATGTGAGCTTGCCAGAAGCCGGTTTTTATCTTTGGGCAGAAACGCCTATTTCTGATACAGAATTTGCCCGTCGTCTTTTTGATGAAAAGAACGTTACTGTATTACCAGGCAGTTTTTTAGCTAGAGATAATGATAATAGTAATCCTGGCTCAAATCGTATTCGCATGGCATTAGTTGCACCAATAGAAGATTGCATCAATGCTGCACACCGAATTTCAGATCTAATTAAAAGCATATAAAATGCTGTAGACCAGCATTAGAAAGGCAACTCAGGTAAGTTTATTATTATGATTTTATACGGCATTAAAAACTGCGATACCGTTAGAAAAGCACGTCGCTGGTGTGAAACCAATGATATTGATTTTCAATTCCATGATTTTCGTGTTGATGGTTTAGATGAAGCAACCATCAATGGCTGGCTAAAGTCTGTGTCATGGGAAGTATTACTTAATAAACGTAGCACAAGCTGGAAACAGTTAGATGATGCTCGTAAAGAACAACTCGATCAATCCATTGCTGTTGAGTTGATGTTAGCAAACCCAACATTAATTAAACGCCCAGTACTGTCTGACAATTCCAGCTGTAAGGTTGGATTCAAAGAAGCGGACTATGCCGCTTATTTTGCCAAATAATAAAGAGCCCTATATGTCTGCAACACTCGAACTCACAAACGATCTTATTAGCCGTCCAAGTGTGACGCCAGAAGATTTTGGTTGCCAGCAATTATTAGCTGATCGCCTATCTGCAATTGGCTTTACTATCGAACACTTACGTTTTGGCCAAGAGGGTAACTGGACCGATAACATCTGGGCTCGTCGTGGTACAGAAGGTCCACTATTAACCTTTGCAGGTCATACAGACGTTGTGCCCACTGGCCCTGAAGATAAATGGACATCGCCACCATTTGAACCGACCATTCGAGATGGTTTGCTATATGGACGTGGTACAGCAGATATGAAAGGCAGTATTGCTGCATTCGTTACCGCATGTGAACGTTTTATTGCTGAGCATGCCGATCATACTGGCAGCATTTCATTTCTCATTACTAGTGATGAGGAAGGCCCTGCCACAGGTGGAACAGTTAAAGTTATTGAAACACTAGAAGCACGTAATGAAAAAATAGACTGGTGTATTGTTGGCGAACCAACCAGTACAGATAAAGTCGGTGATATCGTTAAGAATGGTCGTCGAGGCTCTCTTAATGGTCGTTTAACCGTGAAAGGTAAACAAGGTCATATTGCTTACCCTCACCTTGCGGAAAACCCAATTCATAGTCTTACACCGGCACTTACTGAATTGTGTGTAGTTGAATGGGATCAAGGTAATGATGATTTCCCTCCTACCAGCTTCCAAGTTTCAAACCTTAACTCTGGCACCGGTGTCACCAACGTCATTCCTGGAACAGCTGAACTGGTCTTTAACTTTCGTTACTCAACCGAAGTAACTCATGAACAGTTGCAGCAACGAGTAGAAGCGATTCTTGATCAGCATGGTCTTAACTATGATCTAAGCTGGGAATTATCAGGTAAACCTTTCCGTACTGCAAGTGGTGCATTAGTTGATGCTGTAAAGCATGCTATAAAATCTACTACGGGGTATGACACCGAATTATCAACCTCAGGCGGTACATCTGACGGTCGCTTTATCGCACCAACAGGCGCACAAGTCATCGAGCTAGGGCCTTTAAATGCAACGATCCATCAGATTAATGAATGTGTGTCTGTTGCTGATCTTGATACCTTATCTGATATCTATGAAGCACTGCTTATAGAATTATTATCTAGTTAAAACGTAGCTCACCTAAGTTAATAAAACTCTACTAAAGTTGCCCTTTTTTGTTCAATCTAATAAAGGACTTTTCATGTCAGAAATACAGGTAAGTACCACGACTCCAAAATTAATATACATCTTGTTCTTAGCCAATATTATTGTTCCACTGCTTGGCTTAATTGGTGTTGTTATGGCTTATGTAAATAAAGATGATGCACCTGAATGGTTACAAACTCATTATCAATTCCAAATTCGTACATTTTGGATTGGCTTACTTTATTTATTCATCAGCGGACTATTAAGTGTAATTATGATTGGCTTTGTAACATGGATTGCCACAATTGTTTGGATTATAATCCGAGCAATCAATGGCATGAAATATTTAGAAGCTAAAGAAGCACACCCCAACCCAACAGCTTGGATGTTTTCTTAAGTAAAACTTAACTTTATTGAAAATAAAAAACGCGCTTTAAAGCGCGTTTTTTTATTTGTTTCAATGATATATGCCTGTAATCATTCGATATACAGTTGTTAGAGAAAAATGTAATATATGGCTAATAGTTGCTGAGTTGGGATTGGTAACCCCTTATTTTAGCGCTATTAAATCTGTCACCCTCATCCCAACCTTCTCCCTCAAGGGAGAAGGGGCTAAAGCTCCCTCTCCTGTTGGAGAGGGTTGGGGTGAGGAGATAAAATTAAGGATTAATGGAAATGAGGAATTAGAGAAATCTGCATTTCCAATGAAATGCCAGTATAAATCAGCCTTCTGGACGTTGAGCTAATATCTCAAGTGCTGCCACCCGATAAGCTTCCGCTAGCGTTGGAAAGTTAAACGTACTTTCGACAAATATATCAACATCAGCATCACATAACATTGCCATATGACCAATATGTACCACTTCTGTTGAACCTTCACCGACTAACATAACACCAAGAATTTTCTTACCTTCAGAATCAGCAACAATTTTCAGCATTCCTTCTGTATTTCCTGAAATCTGTCCTCGTGCCACCTCAGAAAACTGAGCAGTACCTACCAAAATATTAACATGCTGGTCACGCGCTTGTTTTTCAGTTAATCCCACTGATGATAATTCAGGAATTGAATAAATCCCTGCGGGGATAAGCTGACTCATTGAACCCGTTTCCAACCCTAATGCATTACACGCTGCACGTCGTCCTTGCTCCATTGAGGCTGATGCTAATGATGGCGGGCCAATCACATCACCTGCGGCATAGATATTAGACACCTCTGTACATAAGTTTTCATCAACACTGATCAAGCCACGTTCATTCAGTGCCAAACCTGCATTTTCAAGTTGAAGTTCTTTAACATTAGCTAAACGACCTGCTGCACAAAGTAACTTCTGGCTACGAACAACAGTGCCATCTGCACATTCTGTCACAACTTCACTAATGCCATCCCAGTAGACTTTTTCAACATTCTGACTTCCCATCCATGTTCCGCCCATATTCTCGAAAGCATGAACAAACGTGTCCGTCATATCACTGTCTAAAAAACCTAAAGGTGTTGGGTAGCGATCTATCATTGTTACCTTTACACCCAAAGCCTGAAAAATAGAGGCATATTCACTGGCAATCACCCCCCCACCCAAAACCGTTAAACTTGATGGCAAGTACAACATGGATAAAATTGAATCACTATCAAATAAGTGCTCATGATCAATAGGGATATTATCTGGATTCCGTGGGTATGAGCCTGCTGCAATAATCACAATATTTACATTTAAATCAACTGTTTCACCACTTACTTTGGTAATTTTTACCGTATGACTATCAACAAAACTTGCTCGACCATGAATGCGTTGAACGTTATTACGATCAATTTGTTTACGCATGTAATCATCATGTGACTTTAGCACTTCATCAAGTCGGTTGATAAGTGTATGCATTTCGGTATCTTCACCCAGTTCAAAATCAGCCAATGCTGCATTTTGACGCATGTGTTTTACTCTAAGTGCATTTTCACGCAATGTTTTCGATGGAATAGTACCGCGATGAACACAGGCACCACCAAACAAACTATCACGCTCTACAATCCCAACACGTTGACCTGCCTTAGCAGCCTGAATAGCAGACTTTTGACCTGCCGGACCACTACCAATGACTAACACATCATAATCAAACTGTTCACTACTCATGATGACAATCCTTCTAGACGTTCTTTTATCGTTTCCGTTTTGGCGAGCAATGTTTCAACTTCATCTTGATATAGATTCAGTGTAGACAGAGCGGGTAGCGTTAATAATATTTCTTTATCTAAATTTTCAGGTTTCAGCATATGGGTAGCAAATCGTGCTCCAACAGTAATTTGGGCTGCCTGCAAACCTAATGGTAAGTCACTATTTTGTTCGGTGTAAGCACTAACTGCCTCAATAACCAGAGTCGGCATTTTCCATGAATGAACCACTGCTTGGCTCACTAGCTGACAGTAACTATTTTCTAAATGCTGAACTTCACCTTTACTTAGGCTAACATTCTGTTTCTTCGCTAAATCTAAAATCGCTTGTAATACCGCAGGGCGACCGATTGAATGCAGTAGACCGGCAAGAAAAGCGACTTCAACATTACTTCGGCCATGCCGTGCAATTTCTTTCGACCATAGTGATGTTGCTAATGCATGTTTCCAAATTCCAGCTACATAGTCTTCATAACCTGGTGTATTGAACATTTTTGCACCAATAGCAGCGGTTAGGGCTATTTCACTAATCGTTCCCATACCCAGACGTGCGATTGCTTGTTGCAATGATACTAAGTTTGATAATGGCGTAAATGCAACAGAATTAGCAATACGCATAACATGAGCTGCAAGTGATTGGTCACTCTGTATTAATGCTGCCATTTCACTGGCATCAGAATCGGGGTTCTGAGCTAATATTAGTGCTTTATTTGCAATCTCTGGCAACATTGGCACATCAATACCACCAGAATTAATAAGGTGCTTAAGCGCATCATCTAATGATTGGTCCTGACCTGACATTCGTTACCCTTCTTTATTTACGATTTCTTTAACAATAAAATATATTTGGCGACTATTAAGCGCCTTCTGAAAATACAATTGTTCGCCGACCTGAAATGATAATTCGATGTTCAATATGTGCCTTCACCGCTTTGGCTAACACTAAACGTTCAATATCTTTACCAATCATCACTAAATCTTCTGGGCTATTATCATGCATCACACGTTCAACACCTTGCTCAATAATAGGCCCTTCATCTAGATCTGCCGTTGCATAATGCGAGGTCGCCCCAATGATCTTAACGCCACGATCATAGGCCTGATGATATGGTTTCGCGCCTTGGAATGCAGGTAAGAAACCATGGTGAATATTAATCACCCGCCCTGCATGTTGCTCAACAAAGGCTTCTGACAAGATTTGCATGTAACGCGCCATGACCACGAGATCAATCTTATATTCATCAAGCAATGCGTTAATTTGGGCTTCTTGCTGTGGCTTAGTCTCTTTTTTAATTGGCAAGTGATAAAAAGGTTTATTAAATTGCTTTGCCATACCTGCAAGATCATTATGATTGCCAATAACAACTGGAACTTCACACTTCAACTCACCTTCTAATTCACGCGATAAAAGGTCATAAGGGCAGTGTGAGGCGCGTGTTACCAATAAGGCCACACGATATGGTTTGTCTGAATATCTTACCGACCATGTCAGTGATAAAGAGTGTGCAAACGTTTCAAATTGTTGCTCAAGTAATTCACGATCTAAATTGCCATTATCTTCTAGTTTTATACGCATGAAATACTGAGCATCTTGTACATCCGTATATTGCTGACAATGCAAAATATTAAAATCACGTTCAGAAAAGAAGCTGGTAATTCCTGCAACTAAACCTTTTTGATCTTGACATTGAATAAGAAAAACAATCGCATTCATGAAATTATTAATACCCTAAAGAAGTTATGTATTCGCACTGTAGCACTAATTTAGCCTTGATAGACAAACAACTTATAAATATTAATATTCACTATATTTATCTGACCTTCCCTTCACTTTCTCAATAGGATATTTCAAAGCATTTTTCTTTATTTTGGCTTCTACAGCCTTGTTTATATCAATACCTACATCATGGCAAAGGTAAGTTAAATAGGCCACAACATCAGCCACTTCATCTTCTAGTGCTTCACGTTTATCTGAGTTTAGTTTTAATTGAATCTCAGCATCATTTTTCCATTGAAACCATTCTAATAGTTCAGAAGCTTCAATCGACAATGAAATCGCAAGCTCTTTTGGCGTATGAAACTGTTCCCAATCACGCTCACTACGAAATTTAATTAAACGGTCTAACAGTTCAGCTTTAATCATAATCAAAAAACTCTATTATTTTAGTTAAGAATATATCTGGAGCTTCAGCATGAACCCAGTGGCCAGCCTCTTCTATTGTCGTTATTTCTGAATGAGGAAAAGTAGTGCTAATTAAATCAAAATCCTCATCGCGGATATAATTAGATCGACCACCACGGATAAAGCAACTAGGAATAGTAATCTGTTGATTACGACACACAGACTGGAGAAGATCGGGGTAACATTCAAATAAAGCGGGTAAATTTAATCGCCAAGTTAACTTATCACCCACCAGATCTAAATTCATTAATAAAAACTGTCGGACAGCTTTATTGGGTAAAGATAAACTTAATTCCTTATCCAACTCTTTTCGGCTGGAATATAATGATAAATCCAAGTCTAATAAAGCGTTAAATATCGCACTATGTTCATCTTCATACGCGCGAGGAGTAATATCAACCACGACTAATTTACGTAGCCGCTCTGGGTAATGTTGACTAAAGGTCATGGCAACCTTTCCGCCTACCGAGTGACCAATAAGATCAATTAAACCTAGCTCTAACTCCTGAATAAGTTCAGCCAAGTCATTTGCCATTAATTCATATGATTGTTCTGAACTATGTGGTGAGCGGCCGTGGTTTCGTAAATCAACGGTAATAACTTGGGTATATGCTGACAATTCTTTTGCCAAACCTCGCCAGTTATCTAAAGAGCCAAACAGGCCATGTAAAATCACTACGGGCTGGCCTGAGCCTACAATTTGATAATGTAATTTCATTAAATAAATATTTTCTAGTCTTGAAAGTTTATAATGACTTTATTTTATGACAATTGGAGATTTTTTGTGGAAGATGAAACTGTTTTAATAATGTTGGTCCAACAATATGCAGGAAAACATGGCATTACTTTTAGCTCAAAGCACTTAGATGACCCTGAAAAGAAGGCTAAATTAATTACCCTTATTCAAGAGTCGCTTGCTGGTAAGCGTGGTGTTGTAACAGATGATGATCTAGATTAAATAAAAAGGCCACCTTAATAGGTGGCCTAATTTTTTTCTTTTTGAAAAAGCGAACTAAAAACTAATCCGTTAATTTCTCAAATACTAAACTCGCGCTAGTACCACCGAAGCCAAAGCTATTCGACATTATTGTCTTCAAACCTGCATTATCTTTACGTTCACGGATAATCGGTACACCTTCTGCTTCAGGATCTAAGTTTTCAATATTGGCAGAGGCAGCAATGAAGTCATTTTCCATCATTAGCAAACAATAAATTGCTTCCTGC
>WTAY01000245.1 GCA_013139345.1 Methylophaga sp.
GTTGTTGGTGCAGCTATCTACGGTGCAGATTCTCCAGCTGATTCAGCTAAAGAATTACGTGCTTTAGTTGACGCAGCATAAGGAATAATACAATGCATCGTGATCTACTCTTAAATAAAATCACTAATATCCTTGGTGATACTGATGATTCACTCGAAGCTACATTAGTTTCAATGTGTGATGATGCCAAACGCATCTTTATTACAGGCGCAGGTCGCTCAAAACTGGTTGGAAACTTCCTAGGGATGAGATTGATGCATAGTGGTTATGAAGTGTTTGTCCAAGGTGAGATTAGTACACCAAGTATCCGTGAAGGCGATTTATTAATCGTTATCTCTGGTTCAGGTGAAACAACTCAACTTGTATCATTCACTAATAAAGCCAAATCTGAAGGTGCTAAAGTAGTATTAATTTGCTCTAAAGCGACCTCTACGATTGGTGATTTAGCTGACCAAACAATTCAAGTTGGTGGTAACGATAGTTTTGCTCCTACAAAGGGCATGCCTATGGGAACTATGTTTGAATTATCAACACTCATTTTCTTAGAAGCAATGGTGTCTCATCTAATCCATGAGCGCGGTATTGCTGAAGAAGAAATGCGTCATCGTCACGCTAATATGGAATAATCACTTTTCCTGAAAAGCATTAAGAAAACGAGTAGTCTTCGGACTACTCGTTTTTTTTTGCCTAAATTTTAGTTATCAACAGTTCACCACAGAGACACGAAGAGCACAGAGTTTTTATATTTATTTCGCCTCTGTGAGCTCTGTGTCTCTGTGGTGAATCTATTTGATATATAATACTCAAATTCTAGAATCACAAAAACGTATCAATTATGACAATAGTAAAAACGCTTTATGATAAATTATGGGATCAACATATTGTCCGTATGGATGAGAGTGGTACAGCACTTCTCTATATTGATCGCCAGCTTGTTCACGAAGTAACTTCTCCACAAGCATTTGAAGGCTTACGCTTAGCGAATCGTGTTCCACACCGTCTTGACTCTATTTTGGCAACACCCGATCATAATGTGCCGACCAATAATCGTGAACAAGGAATTATCGATCCGGTTGCCCGCTTACAAGTCGAAACACTCGATAAAAACTGTAAAGAATTTGGTGTAACAGAATTCAACTTAGGTGATATTCGCCAAGGTATCGTTCATGTTGTCGGCCCAGAACAAGGTGCAACATTACCCGGCATGACGGTAGTATGTGGTGACTCCCATACGTCGACGCATGGTGCTTTTGGTGCATTAGCATTTGGCATAGGTACATCTGAAGTTGAACACGTTTTAGCAACCCAATGTTTGATCCAGAAAAAAGCTAAGAACATGCTTGTTCGCGTCGATGGAAAAGTTAAAGCAGGTGTTACTGCCAAAGATATCGTATTAGCTATTATTGGTGAATTAGGTACTGCAGGTGGAACAGGTTATACCATTGAGTTTTCAGGTGAAGCCATTCAAGCATTAAGTATGGAAGGTCGAATGACCATCTGTAATATGACGATTGAAGCAGGTTCACGAGCAGGCATTATTGCTGTAGATAATATAACGATT
The DNA here is from genome assembly GCA_013139345.1 of Methylophaga sp. Lineage (GTDB taxonomy): Bacteria > Pseudomonadota > Gammaproteobacteria > Nitrosococcales > Methylophagaceae. The sequence goes on from WTAY01000245.1 coordinate 1,562, forward strand.
GATTATCTACAGGGTCGCCCTTTTGCACCCTCTGATGATAATTGGGATAAAGCGATATCTGTATGGCGTGATTTGCATAGCGATGACGGTGCTGTCTTTGATAAAACAGTTGTACTTAAGGCCGAAGATATTAAACCCCAAGTAAGCTGGGGAACATCGCCTGAAATGGTGGTGGCTGTTGATGAAAATGTACCAGATCCTGCACAAGAAACTGATTTAGTTAAACGTAATGGCATGGAAAAAGCATTAAGCTATATGGGCCTTACTGCCAACCAAGCTATTAGTGATATTCAGCTTGATCGTGTTTTTATCGGTTCATGTACAAATTCTCGAATTGAAGATTTACGCCAAGCTGCCGCAGCCATAAAAGGTGGCAAAGTTGCTTCAACATTAAAACAAGCTTTAGTCGTACCCGGTTCAGGGCTCGTTAAACAGCAAGCAGAAAAAGAAGGCTTAGACAAACTCTTTATCGAAGCGGGCTTTGAGTGGCGTGACCCCGGTTGTTCTATGTGCTTGGCAATGAATGCCGATCGTCTAGAATCTGGCGAGCACTGTGCCTCAACATCAAACCGTAATTTCGAAGGCCGTCAGGGCTTAGGTGGTCGAACACATCTTGTTAGCCCATCAATGGCTGCCGCTGCCGCGATTGCCGGTCACTTTGTTGATGTAACGGAATAAGAAATGGCTTCAATTCAGCAAACAGTGCTTGATGAGCTGCATACACTACGTGATGTATTGCGTTGGACTACATCACAGTTTAATGCTGCCGAGCTATTCTATGGTCATGGTAATGTTGATGCCTTTAATGATGCATTACAACTTATTCTACATAGCCTCCACTTACCGGCAACTGAGTTTCCAGAACTGTTTGCTGATGCTCGACTGACTCATGCTGAAAAACAAGCCATTGCTGATTTAATTGAGCGCCGTGTAGTAGACCGAGTGCCTGTCCCCTATCTTACACATGAAGCATGGTTTGCTGGTTTACCCTTTTATGTAGATGAACGTGTTCTCATTCCTCGCTCACCCTTTGCCGAGTTAATTCAAGATCAGTTTATTCCTTGGTTGATGGAACCTGAGGCTGTGTCCAGTATTCTTGATCTCTGTACTGGTGGCGGCTGTATTGCTATTGCTTGTGCTGAAGCATTTCCAGAAGCTCAGGTTGATGCTGTTGATATCAGTTTAGATGCTCTCGATGTTGCCAAAATAAATATTAAAAAACATAGTTTAGACAATCAAGTTCATGCCATTCAATCTGATTTATGGGCAGCGCTTGATGGTAAGAAATATGATCTCATTGTCAGCAATCCACCCTATGTTGGTGCTGATGAAATGGCAACATTACCTGAAGAATACAACCACGAGCCAACATCCGCCCTTGAAGCTGATGATAACGGCTTAGCATTGGTTGAAAGAATTCTATTAGGTGCTCATAAGTTCCTAACGCCCACAGGAATCTTATTTGTTGAAGTCGGTAATAGTGACTTTGCCGTTATGGATAAATGGCCTGAAGTTGAGTTTATGTGGTTAGATTTTGAACATGGTGGGCATGGCGTGTTTATGTTGAACTACGAACAATGCATCAGCTTTTCACAACATTATGGCACTTAGCTTTATATACCCATAATTATTCAAAGTGCAGGCTATTCACCCTGTCATCCCAGCATGCTTTTAGCTGGGATCTACTTAAGACAATTGATTCTCGATAAAAACACTCGAGAATGACGGGGGGGTGTGTAAGAGCTGCAACTTAAATTATAATAAGTATAACTATGCTTCCTCAGACTCTACTTCGCAAGTAGATACTTGATCTTGACCGGCTTCTTTAGCTTGTATCAATGCAGTGTCTGCTAGGCTAAATAAGCTGGCTAGATCGTGTTTCTCACCCACTGACATTGTTGCTATTCCAATACTCGCTGAAATTAACGTATCTGCCGGTTTTAAGCGTTTTAGTCGAGAAGATACTCGCAACATTAAATCCATTGCAGCTTCTTTCTCACAGTTTGCTAGTAAGAAGACAAATTTCTCGCCTTTCCAACGTGCCACCATATCTGCTTCACGCACGATTCGCTTTAACCAGATCCCTAACTCAGCGATCACGGCAAGACTCTTATCAGATCCGCTTTCCTTTTCTATCTGTTGGAAGTCATCTACTTCCAAAACAGCTAGGCTAAGAGGGCTGTTATTTCTATCAACATCACTAAAGTAACGGCCTGAAAATTCACGCAAAGAGTAACGATTAAATAACTGTGTCGACTCATCTAACATTGCCATTCTGTTAAGAGACTGTTGTTGTGAGCGTAATTCTAATTTTATATGGTAACCATGAATTTGGTTATAAACACGCTCGATTAGCTCTTCTTGAATGATTGGTTTTGCCACATAATCATTAATGCCTAAATGGAAGAGTTCTATTCGGCGAGATACATTGTCAAACCCCGATATGGCGATAACAGGTACATCACCATCATCACCATCCAAACGTCGAATCTTACGAACCAAGGTGACACCGCTCATCGCTCCTTCCAATATGATGTCAGTCATGACAAGATCATAACCGCCCCGCTGATAGGCTACCCATGCATCTTCAGCCCGCGTATAGGCGTCAACATCGAGTCCCATATCTATAAGGATATCAAGAAAAACACCTTGTACTGAAACAGAATCTTCTACAAATAATACTCGGCCAGTAATTGTGCGAGTTTCTCTTTTTACCAGTCGTTGAATATAGGTTTCGAGTTGATCAAGGTCCTGTTTATTGAATATATCTGTTGCACCGGCAAGCATTGCTCTTTTCAGTGTTACGGTATTATCTTCGGCTGTTAGCAGGATCAATGACGTATGTTTGTATTCTGGCAATCCACGAATTTGGCTACAAAAATCAACCCCCGCCATATCTGGTAGGTGATAGCCCGTACATATTAGAGTAAAGTCTTGAAGCTGAGCGCTCTCCAAGCCTGCAGCTCCCGTATTTTCAATTGTGACTGTGCACCCTGCTTTTTCCAAGATATCACGCACCACATCACGAAACACAGCTGATCCATCAACAACTAATACATTTAAACTTTTCACTTCACATTCTCGCTTATTTTTGTATTGTAATCCTACGACTATTATGCCGTAAGTAATAACAATTTAGTAAAGGAAGTTCGTAAATAAAAGCCTTTAGGATTTATAAACTCCTGCTCTCCTTGAGCAGACACACCTTTAACCAATATTCGACTATTTGCCGCTTTAGGGCGGAGTTGCATATATTCACCTTCTTTCGCTGTAATGTCCGCTTGCTCACCCAAAACGATGCGATCCATCAGCTCTTCCCAGTCACGCTTTAAAATAGCATCTTGCTCTTCACTCGGCCGCCACAGCCATGCATTACCGACATAACGTTCAGCTAAAGGTATATCAGGGTCAGCTTCGACAGGCACCCATAAAACATGTGATAACTTACGTCTCACCCAACTATCTTGCCAAATGAGTTCACCACTTTGCCGCATTGACACCGTACAAACATACGTGGACTCTTTTGGCTGACCTAAGGCATTAAGAGGCATTGTCTTCATTTCAATGCCTAAGCCCATAAAATCTGGCTCAGCTTGATTCCCAGCATCAGCCCCTAAGTATGATTCCAGCAACATTCCAACCCACCCCTTATGTCGCTGTAAATTTTCTGGCACATCAATCTTTAATTCGGCCGCGATCTGGCCCAATGTCTTACCCGCCAAAATTTGGCAACGTTGCATGAGTTCATCTTGAGTCTGCGGCGGTAAAATAGTACTTTTAGGCGTATTGTTCATCTAAGCATGATAACCTAGGATGCTTTATTCTGCTTAGACTAACGCCTGTGAAAGCACTCTCTATTAATAATTTAACAAAGACCTATAGCAATGGCTTTAATGCATTAAAAGGTATTAGCCTGCATGTTGAACAAGGTGACTTCTTTGCCCTGCTCGGCCCGAATGGTGCTGGTAAGTCGACAACAATTGGCATTATCACTTCTTTAGTCACCAAGTCATCTGGTCAAGTCTCCGTATTTGGTACGGATTTAGATAGTGCCCCAGAAGTTGCTAAGTCACATATTGGTTTAGTGCCACAAGAATTTAACTTTAATGGTTTTGAACAGGTTAAACATATCCTCATCACCCAAGCGGGCTATTACGGCATGCCAGCAAAGGTAGCCGAACCTCGTGCTGATGAGTTACTGCTCCAATTAGGTTTATGGGAAAAACGTCATACTCCAGCTCGAGCGCTTTCTGGAGGTATGAAACGTCGACTAATGATTGCTAGAGCGTTAGTTCACAAGCCTCAATTATTAATTCTAGATGAGCCTACTGCAGGGGTAGATATTGAGCTTCGTCGTTCAATGTGGACTTTCTTACAAGATATTAATGAACAAGGCACAACCATCATTCTTACCACACATTATTTGGAAGAAGCTGAAAACCTATGCCGTAACATTGCCATTATCGACAAAGGCAAGATCATTGAAAACACGGATATGAAGTCACTATTAAACCGCTTAGATAAAGAAACTTTTATCCTTTATTTAAGCGAGGATTTAAAACCCAACTTTGAGTTAAAAGGCATCAGCTACAAACAAATTGATGACACCACACTAGAAGTCGAGATTAATCGAAATGAAGGCCTTAACCACTTATTTTCTCTTCTCAACCAACAAAAAATCAACGTATCTAGTATGAAAAACAAAGCTAACCGTTTAGAAGAACTATTCCTAAGCCTAGTCGAAAAATCTGAGGCGACATTATGACCAGTCAAATATCTCAGCGCTGGGTGGCTTTTAATACCTTACTCACCCGTGAAGTACGCCGCTTTATTCGTATTTGGCCACAAACGTTGCTCCCACCAGCGATTACGATGACCTTATATTTCATTATATTTGGTAATTTAATTGGTAGTAGAATCGGTGAGATGGGTGGCTTTAGCTATATGGAGTATATAGCCCCTGGCATCATTATGATGTCAGTCATTAACAATGCCTATGCCAATGTGGCATCTTCATTTTATAGTGCTAAATTTCAAAGCCATATTGAAGAATTATTGGTTGCTCCTATACCGAATGTTCTTATTTTGGCAGGTTACGTTGCAGGGGGAACAGCTCGTGGCCTCTGTGTTGGACTGATTGTTACAATCGTCTCGCTATTCTTTACATCAATAGAAATTCAACATCTATTAGTCACTATTAGCATGGTGGTGCTTAGTGCCGTCATGTTTGCTTTAGGGGGCTTTATCAATGCAATTTATGCGCGAAGCTTTGATGAGATCTCGATCATTCCAACCTTTATCCTGACACCTATGACCTACCTCGGTGGCGTATTCTATTCAATCAGTTTATTACCAGAATTTTGGCAAAACGTATCGCTTCTGAACCCAATTCTCTATATGGTCAATGCCTTCCGCTTTGGCATGCTAGGCGTATCTGATATTGCAGTTGAGATAGCCTTTGCAATCATTCTAGTGTGTATCGCAGGCTTAACTAGTTTTGCACTTTATTTACTCAATAAAGGCACTGGCATCCGGAACTAAGGCTAAGGCGTGTTCTACCACTTCAAGTCCCGCCCCTTTTAGGTGAGCATTTTCACTTAAATGACGACGCCATGCCTTTGCACCTTTCATCCCTTGAAACATCCCAAGTAAATGGCGAGTTATTGACTTAACCGGCCGACCTTCCGTCATTCTCTGTTCAATATAAGGCAACATTGCTCGAATAACATCATGTCGAGAAAGCACCTGCTGTTGCCCATCAAACAATGAATTATCAGCCTCGGCTAACAGGTATGGGTCATTATAAATAGCTCGCCCCATCATCACACCATCAATATGATTTAGGTGTTGTTGAGCCTGCTCTAAACTTTGAATGCCACCATTAATATCTATATGAAGGTGGGGAAAGTCTTTCTTTATCTGATAAACACGATTGTAATCAAGAGGCGGTATATCACGATTCTCTTTAGGGCTTAAACCTTGTAGCCATGCTTTTCGTGCATGCAAAATAAAAATATCACAGCCCGCATCAGCGACTTGTGTAATAAAATCAACCAAGAACTCATAGCTATCTAGCTTATCAATTCCTAAGCGTGTTTTGACCGTGATAGGAATGTTTACCTCAGCTTGCATTGCTGCAACACCTTCAGCCACCAGCTTTGGCTCTGCCATTAAACAGGCGCCAAAACTGCCTGACTGAACACGGTCACTCGGACAACCTACATTCAGATTAACCTCGCTATAACCCGCATCTTCAGCGAGTTTTGCACACTTTGCTAAGGCTTGGGGATCGGAACCTCCTAGCTGTAAAGCCAAGGGATGCTCACTGACATCATGACCTAAAAACCGCTCTCGCTGACCATGAATAATGGCCCCTGTGGTCACCATCTCGGTATAAAGTAAGCAGTGCTTTGATATTAAACGAAGGAAATAACGAAAGTCTCTATTCGTCCAGTCCAGCATAGGAGCAACAGAGAGACGATGAGATTGTTTAAGTGTAAATTCAGATAGTGTCATAATAGGCAGATATTATACGTGAAGGCTCCTCCTATCATGCAAACAATACAAGGTGATGGATTTATAGTCACTGTTATTAAAAGTAGCCGACGAAAGACGTCTGCCTTGAAAATAAAAGACCAACTCGTGTCTATTCATATTCCATCTAGGCTACCACTCAAATTTGCCCGTGATTTTGTGTTGCAGAAAACATCATGGATCCAGAAAAAGCTTGCCGAGCAATCCCAAAAAGAAACGCCAGAAAAGCAATTCATTGATGGGGATGTATTTTTATTCTTAGGTAAAGAATATACATTGCGTCTTATTCAGGCTGACACATCAGCTTCCGTAACCAAAACATCGTTTGAACTTGAACTCCACGGACGCTTAAATCGACTCTCTATAACGGCAATTCGCACCGCATTAATTCGCTGGTACAAACAACAAGCTGAACACTATTTAACATCACGTACCGCAGAAATAGCTCGCGAGATCGATTTAACCCCCACATCGATTACGGTAAAAACCTATAAAGCACGATGGGGGAGCTGTGGGGTTCGTGGTGATGTTCAATTTAATTGGAAGTTAATGCTCGCTCCGCCAGACATCATTGACTATGTAATTATTCATGAACTTTGCCATCTTAAACATCACAATCATTCAGCACTATTCTGGCACTTAGTAGAGCACAATTCCCCAACGTTCAAAGCCTCACGGCAATGGTTAAAATCTAACGGGCATTGCTTAGAAATATAAACTTCCGGTTCTTGATTTATATCAATGTTAGTTCGAACACAAATTGTGCATAATATTAAATTATTAAATACTGATATAGATCAATATAAGGAAAGCCTTCATGGCATTTTGGAACAACAAAGCAGAAGTAATCGCTTTAAAGCAACAATTACAACAACGTGATTCTACTATTTCTTCACTCAAACTAGAACAAGACTCTCTTCAGGCGCAATACAATAATCTTGAAGAAACACTGGAATTAGAACGAGTCCAACATGACTGGACTACAAAGTTATTCAGTAACTTTGAAGAATTTGGTTTAAGCCTAAGCGGCTTTCATTCTAGCTTAGGTGCAATGGCAGGTGCATTAAGTGCTGAAAGAGCGACAGCCACTGAAGGTGCAGAAACATCAATTTCTGTTCGAAATCATGTTGAAGCTGTCGCATCAGGTCTAGGTAGCATCACAAAACAAATGGCCCGTTCGGCTGAACAAGTAAGATCATTACAAGATAACGCCGATAAAATTGGTGGTTTTGTTGAAATGATTAGTAATATTTCTGAACAAACTAATTTACTGGCACTTAATGCTGCTATCGAAGCTGCCCGAGCAGGTGAGCATGGTCGAGGCTTTGCCGTTGTTGCTGATGAAGTTCGTACTTTAGCAACGCGTGCCCGCGAAGCCAGCACGCAAATTTCAGAGCTTGTTCACAATATCCAAAGTGAAACTGAAAGTGCCAGTAACTTAATGAAGGGCGTAACAACAGATACCACTTTATTTGGTGAACGTGTTGGTGATGTTGTTACCGACATGGGAACAATGCTAACCCTATCGAATAAAATGGAACACACTATCACCAGCTCAGCATTGCGAAGCTTTGTTGAAATTGCCAAACTTGATCATATTGTATGGAAATTCGGTGTCTACCGCGTGATGATGAACCTTTCCAATACACAAGCTAATGAATTATCTAAACATACTCATTGCCGCCTTGGAAAATGGTATTTTGAAGGTGAAGGTGTTGATTGCTTTTCTCAATTACCAGGTTACCGCGAAATTGCTACACCACATCAAGCAGTACACGAGCAAGGCGCACTGGCTGTTGAGGCATTCTATGCCAAAGATACGGGCAAAACACTCGCCGCATTAAATAGTATGGAACAAGCCAGTATGGATGTATTAAATAATTTGGAAACAATGGTGCAGTCTGCTGAGGCTAATCCTTCATTATTATGCTCCCGATGAACCCAGTATTTGTATTAAAAATATTGGCTTAGCGATACTTATCCTATGAGAATCTATCTTGTATTTTTATCGCAAATAGACTAAAGTGCACCTTCTGAATAAGGAACGCTGCAACAGGATCACCCTGCTAGGCTTATTCAAATTTATACTTTAACCGCGTTCATTATTAATAAATATTGAATAATAATGAGCGTTGTGTTTTTGAACTATCTCCTGCTTGCTCTCGATTTCAGCAAGCACATCAAGCAACTCTCTTCACCTATCATTCAAGTAATGAGGTTCGTTGACTATGAGTAATCGTTTAATCTTCACTTCTGAATCCGTTTCAGAAGGCCACCCTGACAAAGTCGCAGATCAGATCTCTGATGCTGTTCTTGATGAAATATTACGCCAAGACCCTAATGCTCGCGTTGCCTGTGAAACATTAATCAAAACAGGTGCAGCAATTGTTGCCGGTGAAATCACCACATCAGCATGGGTTGATTTAGAAGAAGTCGTTCGTAAAACAATCACCGATATTGGTTATAACAGTTCAGAAGTTGGTTTTGATGGCGAAACCTGTGCTGTCATGTCATTGATTGGTAAACAATCTCCTGATATTGCGATGGGTGTTGATCGTGACAAGCCTGAAAACCAAGGTGCCGGTGACCAAGGCTTAATGTTTGGTTATGCGAGCAATGAAACCGATGTTCTTATGCCTGCTCCTATTACTTATGCTCATCGCTTAGTAAAACGCCAAGCTCAAGTACGTAAGAATGGTACTTTGCCGTGGTTACGCCCTGATGCAAAAAGCCAAGTTACCTTTATCTATGAAGATGGCAAACCAGTTGGTATTGATGCCGTTGTACTTTCAACGCAACACAGCCCCGATGTATCGTTAAAAGATCTCCAAGAAGCAGTCATGGAATTGATCATCTGGCCAACGCTACCTGCTGAATGGATTTCTAAAGATACATCGTTCCATATTAATCCAACAGGCCAATTTATTATTGGTGGCCCGGTTGGTGATGCAGGCCTAACAGGTCGTAAGATCATTGTTGATACCTATGGTGGTATGGCACGTCATGGTGGTGGTGCATTCTCTGGTAAAGATCCATCAAAAGTGGATCGTAGTGCTGCTTATGCCGGTCGCTATGTCGCTAAAAACATTGTTGCAGCTGGACTAGCTGATCGCTGTGAGATTCAAGTGTCTTACGCTATTGGTGTTGCAGAGCCGACATCAATCAGTATCGAAACATTCGGTACGGGAAAAATCTCAGACGACAAGCTTGTCACCTTAGTGCGTGAACATTTTGACTTACGCCCAGTTGGCCTTGTCAAAATGCTTGATTTGATTCGCCCTATTTACCAAGGCACGGCTGCTTACGGTCACTTTGGTCGTGAAGAGCCTGAGTTCACATGGGAACGCACCGATCTTGCCGATACATTACGTGATGCTGCAGGCATCTAAATAACCTCATTTTGTCATCCTCGCGAACGCAGGGAGCCATGGGCTGTTCAAATAAGCACTATCCTTGGATTCCCGCATACGCGAGAATGACGTATACATTTTTAAGGAATACACATGACAATTGAAAACCTAACACCTGATTACAAAGTAGCCGACATTAGCCTAGCTGAATGGGGCGCTAAAGAAATCAAAATTGCTGAAACTGAAATGCCCGGTTTAATGGCTATTCGTGAAGAATATGCTGGCAAAAACCCACTTGCAGGCGCACGTATTGCAGGTTGTTTACATATGACAATCCAAACTGCGGTATTAATCGAAACATTAATCGATTTAGGTGCTGAAGTTCGCTGGTCTTCTTGTAATATCTTCTCAACACAAGATCAAGCAGCGGCAGCAATTGCAGCACAAGATATTCCCGTATTTGCTTGGAAAGGCGAAACAAACGAAGAAGCTATCTGGTGTATTGAACAAACAATTTTTGGCCCAGAGAACTGGCGTCCAAACTTAATTTTGGATGATGGCGGTGATTTAACGCAAATCATGCATGATGATTACCCTGAGCTATTAGCCGATGTTAAAGGCTTGTCTGAAGAGACAACAACAGGTGTTCATCGTTTATATGAAATGATGAAAGACGGTTCTTTGAAAGTACCTGCAATCAATGTTAACGATTCTGTGACTAAGTCTAAATTCGATAACCTCTACGGCTGTCGTGAATCTTTATTAGATGGAATCAAACGTGCAACAGATGTGATGATTGCCGGTAAAATCTGTGTTGTTTTAGGTTACGGTGATGTAGGTAAAGGCTGTGCACAAGCATTCCGTGGTATGGGTGCAACAGTGATGGTTACTGAAATTGACCCAATCTGTGCACTACAAGCAGCAATGGAAGGCTACCGTGTTGTAAACATGGATGAAGCTGCAAGCTACGGTGATATCTTTGTAACAACAACGGGTAATGTTGATGTAATCAACCACGACCATATGGTTGCCATGAAAAATGAATCAATCGTTTGTAATATCGGTCACTTTGATTCAGAAATTGCAGTTGCATCATTAAAAGATTACGAATGGATCAACATTAAACCTCAAGTTGATCACATTGTCTTCCCAGATGGCAAACGTATTACCTTGTTAGCTGAAGGTCGTCTGGTGAACTTAGGTTGTGCAACTGGTCATCCTAGTTTTGTAATGTCAGCTTCGTTCACTAACCAAGTGATGGCTCAAATTGAGTTATGGGATAACAGTGACACCTATAAAAATGAAGTCTATGTATTACCTAAATCATTAGATGAAAAAGTAGCCCGTCTGCATTTAGCTAAAATTGGTGCTAACCTGACAGAACTAACAACGGAACAAGCTGAGTACTTGAGCCTAAGTAAAGAAGGCCCATACAAACCTGAACATTACCGTTACTAAGAAATACTCTGTCAACTCTGTGTCTCTGTGGTAAAAAAACAAATTCACCACAGAGACATAGAGAGCACAAAAAATATAAATCCTTTCACTAATAATCTTGTAATATTTAACTTATGACAAAACAACTCACCATTAGCTGCGAATTTTTCCCTCCTAAAACGGATAAAGGGATAGCCAATATGCGTGAGGTGCGTCAAAAGCTTGCGCCTCTCAATCCTGAATTCTATTCAGTTACTTTTGGTGCGGGAGGTTCAACACAAGATAATACATTAGCCGCAGTGATTGATATTCAGAAAGACAGCGCTAAAACAGGCATAGATGCAGCACCGCATCTCTCTTGTGTGGGCTCTACTGAAGAAGGCATTCGCGATCTTCTTGATACCTTTAAAGAAAATGATATTCGACGTATTGTTGCTCTGCGTGGTGACTTACCATCAGGTATGCGTGATCCGGGTGATTTTCGTTATGCCAATGAGCTCATCGACTTTATTCGCAAAGAAACAGGTGAACATTTCACGATTGAAGTTGCGGCTTATCCAGAGGTTCACCCTCAAGCAGCTTCAGCAGCTATTGATCTCGCAAATTTCAAACGCAAAGTAGATGCAGGGGCCGATAGTGCTTTAACGCAATACTTCTACAATATAGATTCATACCTTTATTTTGTTGAGCGCTGTCAGAGTGCGGGTATCGAAATCCCTATTATTCCCGGCATTATGCCGATTAATAACTTTTCTCAACTGGCTCGATTTTCTGATGGTTGTGGTGCAGAGATCCCGCGCTGGTTACGTAAACGTCTTGAAGAGTTTGGTGATGATACTGAATCTCTACAGGCTTTTACATTAGACTTTTTAACCGACTTTACTGAAAAGCTTATTACGGCTGGCGTGCCTGGTTTACATTTCTACACAATGAACCGTATCGATCCGACTCTGACAATTTGTCAGCGTTTAGGTTTAATCAAGTAATTTAACAATCCCAAATGAATTATTTTGCCGAGTCTTTATCCTCAGCATTTAAACTAATCATTAGCTTTGATCCTGATATTTATCAGGTTGTTATTACATCAGTTTTAATTTCTATTACCGCGGCTATTTGTGCGGCTTGCCTTGCGATTCCTGCTGGTGTCACAATGGCACTCAATAATTTCCGAGGTAAGGCGTTTGTCCAACACCTATTAAATACCTTAATGGCGATGCCCACCGTCGTCATTGGTTTATTACTCTATGGTCTATTTAGTCGTTTAGGGCCGCTGGGTCATTGGGGACTGTTATACACCCCAGCTGCGATTATTATTGCGGAAGCAATCCTAATTTTTCCTATTATGATGAACTTAGCGATCACCGCCGTTCGTTCGGCAGATCCTCGCCTCGTACCGACACTGATTAGCCTTGGAGCTAAACCGGTGGCTCTAACAATTCACGTTATTCGTACCACACGCTTGGCCATGCTTGCAGCACTTGTCACTGGCTTTGGACGAGCCATTGGTGAGGTCGGTGCGGCAATGATGTTGGGTGGGAATATTGAAGGCTTCACTCGAACAATGACCACGGCTATCGCCCTTGAAACTAGTAAAGGTGAATTTGAATTAGGCTTAGCACTTGGCATATTACTCCTCCTTATTGCCTTTGCTCTTAACTTTATCTTGTCATGGTTGAATTCTAGCAATGACTAATGCCTACCAACTCACCGCCATCAAACTCAGCTATCAACAGCGGCTGGCACTTGATATTTCAGCACTGACAATTCCCTCGGGAAAGTCAGTTGCTCTTTTAGGTGAAAATGGTGCAGGGAAATCTACATTACTCAAATTATTAGCGTTTACTTCTCAGCCAGATGAAGGAACGATCAGCCTTCTAAATCAGTCAGCAACATGCCCATTAAATACCAAGCAAAGACGAAAAATAGGTGTAGTAGACCAACATCCTTATCTCTTACCCGGCACGGTTGAAGATAATATTACCTTGGCACTTAAACTTCAGGGAGTGCCATCGTCACAGCATTCATCATTAAAGAAAGAAGCGCTTGAACAAACAAAAACACAACACTTAGCACAGCAAGAAGTCAGCACACTCTCTGGTGGAGAGCTAAAGCGGGTGGCGATTGCGAGGGCGATTTCTTATCAGCCTGATATTTTATTGCTTGATGAACCCTTCTCCCACCTAGATCAGCATCACATCCAATTACTGGAAGAATTTATTCTTAGTTTTACTCAGCACACCAATAAAACCGTGATTTTTTCTAGCCATGATCGCCTACAAGGTATGGCAATGGCAGATGACGTTATTAATCTCGTTGCAGGCAAAACAACAGCAAGTCCCCTACTCAATGTGTTTCATGGCACGCTATCCCAGCACATTTTTGATACGGGGAAAATGCAGATCCATTCCACCAGCACATTGAGTGATGCCCACCATATTGCGATTGATCCTCGAGAAATCATTATTTCAGCGCAACCATTACAATCAAGTATGCGCAACAGCTTTAGTGGTCGACTAATATTGATTGCCGAAGAAGAAGAATCAGTTCGCTTAACCGT
>WTAY01000146.1 GCA_013139345.1 Methylophaga sp.
GCCACCCGATAGGTTTGTTTCCAACTCAAGGTTTCGTCGAGATTGTGGATCTAGGCGAATACTGTCACTTGTTTTTTCTAGGCTTAGTCCTCGAATATGAGGTAAGGCAGTGCGGTGTGTTTCTTGCACATAATTAAGTAAACACCCTGCTGCAATAATGGCTAAATCTAAATCATCACAGCCAAACCCTTTTAAGTCTTGAATTTGAAAATGCTCGCATAATCGTCGTTGCGCGGTGTCTAATTCAAAATGCCATGGCGGCAATGTTCGGAGCTGTTTATCAAATAAGCTCAATGTTTCAATTAACGATTCAGCTATTAAAATTTCAGCCGCTTGCAGGCGCGCCAGCTCAGCTTGAACTTCTGTTAATGAATTCAATTCACTGACCGTAAACCGTCCGCTACTTAATTCTGCTGTAGCAAGGCCATAGCGTCCTTTATTTTCAGATATTGCAACAAGTAAGCTTTCATTGCGACTGTCTAATAATGCTTCTTCAGTTAACGTTCCAGGTGTTAATACGCGCACAACCTGACGTTCAACTGGCCCTTTACTTGCCGCAGGGTCGCCGATCTGCTCACAAATTGCGACTGATTCACCTAGGTTGATCAATCGAGACAAATAGGAGTCTGCAGCATGATACGGTATACCTGCCATCGGAATTGGCGAACCGTTACTATTACCACGAGCGGTAAGCGTGATATCCAGTAATTCAGCGGCTTTATGAGCATCGTCATAAAACATTTCGTAAAAGTCACCCATTCGATAAAACAGTAAATGTTCTGGGTTTTCAGATTTGATACGCAGATATTGCGTCATCATTGGAGTATGATTTTGAGTTTTAGACATTGCGATAGTGTATCTCATGCAAAATATTTCTGATGCTGAACTTCAACAATTAACAATACAAATTGCAAAACATTTACTCGACCGAAACCTTTCACTCAGTGTTGCTGAATCGTGTACAGGTGGATGGGTAGCTAAATGTTGTACAGATCTTGCTGGTAGCTCCGCATGGTTTGATCGCGGCGTAGTAAGTTATAGCAACCAATCAAAACAAGATTTGCTGAATGTTCAAGCCAGTACATTAACCAAATTTGGTGCAGTGAGTGAACAAACTGCACTAGAAATGGCACAAGGTTGCCTCTCGCTTTCTAACGCCGATATAAGTGTTTCTATTACCGGTATAGCAGGACCTGATGGTGGCTCACTAGAGAAACCAGTAGGCACCGCATGGATTGCATGGGCACTAAAAGGCTCCGCCAAAGCAGAACTTCATCATTTTTCGGGAAACCGTGATGCAATCCGTCGACAAGCGGTATCAACAGCATTAAATGGAATCATTAAAAACGCTAGTGACTAAAGCCTATATATGGGATAATCACGCGCTTAAATTAACTTAGATTCTACAAAGGTTCACGCAATGGACGACAATAAGAAAAAAGCATTAGGTGCTGCACTTGGCCAGATAGAAAAACAATTTGGTAAAGGCGCTGTTATGCGTTTGGGTGACTCTGCTGCTGCGCGTGATATTGACTCTGTTTCTACAGGTTCAATTGGCCTTGATGTCGCATTAGGCATTGGTGGCTTACCACGTGGTCGCGTGGTTGAAATCTATGGTCCTGAATCTTCAGGTAAAACAACATTAACACTTCATGCGATTGCAGAAATGCAGAAAATGGGTGGCACGGCAGCATTTGTTGATGCTGAACATGCGCTTGATCCGATTTATGCAGCAAAGTTAGGTGTAAACATTGATGATTTATTAGTATCTCAACCCGATACTGGTGAACAAGCATTAGAAATTACCGACATGTTAGTACGCTCAGGTGCGGTTGACCTCATTGTCATTGACTCAGTAGCAGCGCTCACACCTAAAGCTGAGATTGAAGGCGACATGGGTGATAGTCATATGGGGCTACAAGCTCGTCTGATGTCACAAGCCTTGCGTAAACTAACTGCAAACATTAAACGCTCAAATACACTGGTTATTTTTATTAACCAACTCCGTATGAAAATTGGCGTTATGTTTGGCAACCCTGAAACAACAACAGGTGGTAATGCACTAAAATTCTACGCATCTGTTCGTCTTGATATTCGCCGTATCGGTGCAATCAAGAAAGGCGATGAGATTTTAGGTAATGAAACTCGCGTTAAAGTAGTTAAAAACAAAGTTGCTCCTCCTTTCAAACAAGTTCAATTTGATATTCTCTATGGTGAAGGAATCTCGCACGAAGGAGAGCTAATCGATCTTGGTGTGCAAAATGATATCGTCGAAAAATCGGGTGCATGGTATAGCTACAGTGGCACCCGCATCTGTCAAGGTAAAGATAATGTTCGAACGTATCTTAAAGAACACCCTGAAATGGCAGATGAAATTGAAGCAAAAATCCGAGCAATTATGTTGCCGACAGAAACACCGGCTGATGCCAACGTTAAAGCTAAAGACAAAGGTACCTCTAAATAGTGAGAAAACAATCGCTTCGAGAGCGAGCGATGAACTATTTGTCTCGTCGTGAACACAGCGTCTCAGAGCTAATCACAAAGTTAGGAAAAACAGAGTTTGAACATGATGACATTATTAATGTTATCAATAGACTAACAGAACAAAACTTACAAAGTGACCAACGCTTTGCAGAAAATTACACACGTTATCGTTCACAACGTGGGTTTGGCAGCCAAAAGATTAGGCAAGAATTGAAAGAACGAGGTGTTGCTGTTGAACTTATCAATGACACACTAGAACAAGCCGACATTGATTGGTTTTCGCTTGCAATGACTGTTCGTTGCAAGCGTTTTGGCGAGCAACGTCCCGATGACTTTAAAGACCATGCAAAACAGCAACGATTTTTACAGTCTCGTGGTTTTACTCATGAACAAGTAACTGAAAGTTTTAATACTGAAACGATATGAAAAGTAGCGCAGATATCCGAAATATCTTCTTGGAGTTTTTCCAAGAAAAAGGCCATGAAATTGTAGCTAGCAGCCCTCTTGTGCCTGCTAATGACCCTACCCTGTTATTTACTAATGCAGGCATGGTGCAATTTAAAGAATTGTTTCTTGGTCAAGAAGTACGAAAGTACTCTAAAGCAGTCACTAGCCAACGTTGTGTTCGTGCCGGCGGTAAACACAATGATTTAGAAAATGTTGGCTACACTGCTCGTCACCATACATTCTTTGAAATGTTAGGTAACTTTAGTTTTGGTGATTATTTCAAACGCGAAGCAATTCAATATGCTTGGGAGTTTTTAACAGAAACATTAGCATTACCACAAGAAAAGTTATGGATTACCGTTTTTGATGAAGATGATGAAGCTGCAGATATTTGGATAAAAGAAATGGGTGTAGATCCAGCTCGCTTATCTCGCATCGGTGCTAAAGATAACTTCTGGTCAATGGGTGATACAGGTCCTTGTGGCCCTTGCAGCGAAATTTTCTATGACCATGGTGAAGATGTAGCAGGCGGCCCACCGGGTACACCTGAAGAAGATGGCGATCGTTATATTGAGATCTGGAATTTAGTCTTCATGCAGTTTGATCGTGCAGCTGATGGCACCCTATCTCCTCTTCCTAACCCTTCAATTGATACAGGTATGGGTTTAGAACGTCTGGCTGCTGTATTACAAGATGTTCACAACAATTACGATATAGATCTATTCCAACGCCTGATTAAATCTATACAAGCACTCTCTGGCACTGAAGATTCATCACATACCTCATTGCGTGTCATTGCCGATCATATTCGTTCATGTGCATTTATGATTACTGATGGTGTGCAGCCTTCAAATGTAGGACGTGGTTTTGTTTTACGCCGTATTATTCGTCGAGCAGTTCGTCATGGACATAAATTAGGCCTAAATGAAACATTCTTCTACAAGTTAGTTGCACCCCTTGTTGCAGAAATGGGCGATGCATTTCCAGAACTTGCCAAAGCACAACCGATAATCGAACGAGCATTAAAACAAGAAGAACTTCAGTTTGAGAAAACTTTAGATAAAGGTTTAAACATACTCGAACACACAATTTCAGAAATGTCGGACAAAGAAATTCCTGGTGAAACCGTATTCTTACTTTATGACACTTATGGTTTCCCCATTGATTTAACCGCTGATATTGCTCGTGAACGCAATCTAACTATTGATGTTGCTGGCTTTGAACGTGAAATGGAAGCCCAACGTACTCGCGCACGTTCTGCTAGCCAGTTTGCTGGCGGACTATCAGAACAAGTATCAATTGAAGGTGAAACAGAATTTCGTGGGTATGACTCAATACGCCAACAAGCGACCATTACTAGCATTCTAATTAATGGTAATCATGTTAACGAACTAGCTGAAGGACAAGAAGGCATTATTGTTCTTGATCACAGTCCATTCTATGCTGAGTCAGGTGGTCAAGCCGGTGACTTAGGTCAGATTTCAACAGAGATAGCTAACTTTGAAGTATCCGACACTCGTAAACAAGGTAAAGCATTTACCCATATTGGCTTATGTGAAAATGGTGAATTTAAAATAGGTGATGTGGTTACTGCACATATTGATGAACATAACCGTATTTCAACAGGACTAAATCACTCTGCCACACATCTATTACATGCTGCATTACAGCAGGTTTTAGGCGATCATGTTGCACAGAAAGGTTCATTAGTTAACGCCCAACGTTTACGTTTTGATTTCTCACACTTCGAGCCTGTTCAAAATGAACAACTGCACGAAATTGAACGTTTAGTAAACCAACAAATTCGCCTTAACCATGATATTGAAACAAATATCATGTCACTTGATGATGCTAAACAATCAGGCGCAATGGCTTTATTTGGTGAGAAGTACGAAGAAGATGTTCGTGTATTAAGTATGGGCGATTTCTCTACAGAATTATGTGGTGGTACACATGCTAATCGTACCGGTGATATTGGATTACTCAAGATCACCTCTGAAGTAGGTATAGCATCTGGCGTTCGTCGAATTGAAGCAGTAACAGGCGATGGTGCTCTAGACTATATTGATACAAATCAGGCTCGGTTAAATGACGTTGCAGAACTCATCAAATCGAAACCTGACAATGTGCAAGAAAAAGCAGCACAACTTGTTCAGCGTACTCGCCAACTTGAAAAAGAGCTTGAAGCACTAAAAGGTAAATTAGCAAGTAGCGCGGGCAGTGATTTAGCGGGTTCAGCACAAGATATTGCTGGTATAAAAGTACTTGCTGCCCAACTTGATGGCGCCGATGCTAAAAGCTTGCGTGATACCGTTGATCAACTCAAAAACAAATTAGGTACTGCAGCCATTATTCTATCATCTGTTGATGGCGATAAAATAACGCTTATTGCCGGTGTTACTAAAGATGCCACAGATAAAGTTCGTGCTGGCGACCTTGTTGCACATGTTGCATCACAGGTTGGCGGTAAAGGTGGCGGACGCCCAGATATGGCTCAAGGTGGTGGTACTCAACCAGAAAACCTAAGTTCAGCATTAGATTCAGTATCAAGCTGGGTCAGCTCAAAGTTGGAAAGTTAAAAACATGGCATTAATTGTACAAAAATTTGGTGGTACATCTGTTGGTACAGTTGAACGTATTCAAGAAGTCGCCAAAAAATTAATTAAACATCAACAGCAAGGGGATGACTTAGTTGTTGTGCTCTCAGCAATGAGTGGTGAAACAAATAGGCTCCTTGCTTTAGCTAATGAATTAAATGAACAACCGAAAGGTCGAGAACTTGATGTTCTATTATCAACAGGTGAACAGGTAACTATCGCCCTACTTTGTATGGCGTTAGAGCAACAAGGTGTTCAAGCGACATCCTACACCGGTAGCCAAGTTAGAATATTGACCGATAACACCCATAATAAAGCGCGCATCGTAGAAATTGATGACAAAAAAATCCGTACTGATTTATCCGCAGGACGCATTGTAGTCGTTGCCGGATTCCAAGGCTGTGATGAACAAGGCAACATCACAACACTTGGACGTGGTGGCTCAGACACAACTGCCGTTGCACTCGCTGCAGCACTTAAAGCCGATGAATGCCAGATATATACAGATGTAGATGGTGTTTACACCACTGATCCTCGCGTTGTATCTGAGGCGCGTCGTCTCAACCACATCACCTACGAAGAAATGCTAGAAATGGCAAGTCTTGGTGCAAAAGTATTACAAATTCGCTCTGTCGAATTTGCCCGTAATTATAATGTCCCGTTACGTGTACTCTCCTCATTCAAAGATGGTGGCGGTACATTAATCACGGCTGAGGACCCAACAATGGAACAAGCTGTTATTTCAGGAATCGCATTTAACAGAGATGAAGCAAAACTAACCGTTCTCGGTGTACCTGATCATCCCGGTATTGCGACACAAATTCTTGGCCCAATTGCCAAGCAAAATATTGAAGTAGACATGATCATCCAAAATACTGGTCATGACTCAACTACTGACTTTACTTTTACTGTTCACCGTAACGACTATCAAGCAGCACTAAAAATAGTACAAAAAACAGCTGATATTTTAGGTGCTCGTGAAATCATAAGTGACAACAAAATTACAAAAGTATCAATTATTGGTGTAGGTATGCGATCTCATGCAGGAATCGCAAACACAATGTTTGAAACATTAGCGAATGAAAATATTAATATAAGTATGATTTCAACATCAGAAATAAAAATCTCTGTTGTTGTTGATGAAAAGTACCTAGAGCTGGCGGTTAGAGCATTACATAATGCATTTAATTTAGAGCATGTATAACAGTCGTGCACAAAACAGTTGCTAAAACTGTGTGATATGACACAATAAACATATATTTAAAGTAAGAGAGATACTTTAAATTTTTGTAGTATCTAAAATAAAGGTTAAAATAATCAAAGAATTATAACGGCCTAATAAGTAACTATTTTTGAGAGTAAGGAGAAAAACATGTTAATACTCACACGTCGCGTAGGCGAAGCACTAATCATTGGTGATGATGTTGTTGTAAATGTACTAGGTGTTAAAGGAAACCAAGTTAGAATTGGTATCGATGCACCTAAAGAAGTTTCAGTTCACCGCGAAGAAATCTATGATCGAATTCAAGCAGAAAAAGAAGACGATCACGAATCTAATGTTGGTTAAAAAAATATATAATTTTACTAGCATAATAATCTTCAACTGATATAATAGTCGGCTTGAAACGGAGAGCTGGCCGAGTGGCTGAAGGCGCGCCCCTGCTAAGGGCGTATAGGCTTACCCCTATCGAGGGTTCGAATCCCTCGCTCTCCGCCATTAATTATTGCAGTAATATTTATATGCTGTATAATTGTTGAATCCAGCGCCCGTAGCTCAGCTGGATAGAGTACCTGGCTACGAACCAGGCGGTCACACGTTCGAATCGTGTCGGGCGCACCATACACCTGGTGTAAAAACAAACAGTTATCATTAATTTGGTAGCTGTTTTTTTTTGCCTAAAATTTGATGTCCCTAAAAATGTCCCACTGTTCAAAACCTAACCAAGACATCAGAGCTCTATATGTCAGCTATGTGCCACAAGCGCTCATTGATGTAACTATTTAAGTACGAACGTCCCCGTGAACTGAGCGAACGGTTTGATGTTTTTGTTATGCATTTACAGTAACTCTTTCTACAGACTGCCCAACCTTCTTGTGCCACCAACGTTAAAGTGTTGCAAGATCACACGGCCCCCCTTTAATTTCAATTTATCATTTAAATCTTTCGAGTTTTCAGAAGGTTCTCGTGTACGAAGTAAATATTACCTCTTGCTCTAGTGCATGCGACATACAATTTATTTCGGGTGGATTCTGCGAGTTGCATCGCACCTTCCTTCATAAATGCAGTGCCTGCTGTTCCATTAAGCACGACGCAAATATCTTGATATTGATTTTCTCCCTTCGACTTCCCCCAGTTCTTTGCATTACACCTATACTTTGAAGAATTTCTAAAAAAGAGCTTAACGACATCATCATTGTCGGCTAAGTCTAATACCTCTTGTGGATCCTCTATTAGGAGAATATCTACTGAGTCTTCACGATGAGATTCTATATCAATAGCCATTCTCTCCGATATGAATGAGCAAACTTCAGGCGCACAACGGTGGCTTTTCAGAAGAGTCGTTGTGTCTACGACGAGGCCCATCGATTCAAATGATTTCAAATATTCTGAATACTCCTTGTGAAGGTTTTTTTTATAGTTGCCATCACGACTGGTGTCGAATGTATGCTGATGAAAATCACCAACCAAAGTAATGTCTCTATTCACTGAACACACATGCTCGATAAGTCCAAAATCATAAGATGCAAAATCTTGTATTTCATCAATGAAGATCTCGTCAAAATACTTCTCGATTCTTGAATTTACATCGTCGAGCCTATTGAATTGACGCAGATACTTGGCAATACGATTATGATAAATCAACCGACCTCTGGTGAAAAAATGACTCGATTTATCAGTTTGAGGCGGGGTGTTTTTGATGGATGCAGAATCCCAACAAATGCCGGTTGATTTGGAGGAAAGGGCATAAAAAGGCATGTAACAAAATGAGTATAAAAACGTGAAGTACGTCATCAGAGTGATGCTGGGCGGAATACAACCGAACTTGTCCTTGATCCTCGACTCTAGGTTACAAGTGTTATCAACAGTATAAGTAATAACTAACGCTTTTTTATCTAAACTGAGAGCATCAATGATGAGTTTTGTTTTGCCTGAGCCTGCAACCGCAAAGACTACTCGCTTATCCATGCAATCACTTCCTGTATGTAGTCGGGTGCAATTAGCTCATCCGCTTTTTGTAATAGAAGTTGGTAAGCAGCTTCAGCTTTATTTGCAAGCATGTATTGAAGCACTGTGTTACTTCTCACTCTATCTGCAAAAAGCTCATCGCAAATATCTTTGTTTACATTGTAGAAACTAATCTCAAATGTTGTGTTTGCTGGATCACAATCCGCACGAATAAGGATCTTAGCGGCTTGAGAGAAGTCGGAATATTTTTCAGTGATGTTTTCTTTGAAGTTGCCGTCATTGTCGGTAATCACCGCAGTCTTAATTTCGAGAAGAGATGCAATTTCGAGATAGCGTTTAAAGCTAAGGCCTCCTACAGAAGCCACGTGAACATCGGATTCCAAAATGTCAGTGCCTGTCAGGTTCTTATACAGGGGGGCCAAAAGGATAAACTCAGCGGCTCCCTCGACGAGTAAAATTTTACTAGATAGTACTAACTCTAGAATGTTTGTTATTGGGGCTTTTGAGAAGAATTTGGCAGTATCAGGATTCAGGTCTTTCAAAAAAATCGGCTGGTTCGATTGCTCGCTCAAAAAAATTGCTTTATTTAAATCCAGGCGCGCAGATATTAGGCAGCTATGTGTAGTAACTAAGAGTTGCGAACCATTTGAATCGTTAATACATTTGATCAGCTGATTCATGCTTCCATGACTGAGATGGTTCTCAGGCTCTTCCAAAAGAACTACGTCGGGCTCATTATTTGAGTTTCCCTTCGAAAGTGCAAATTCTGTCCTGACAAAGCATTGTCGGCCTTTACCCATATTTTCAATTTGAACGCCATTTTCAGCTATGGTCAAGTCATTTTCCAACGTCGATCAAGCACCATGTCTTAATTCAAATGAATGACCCTCAGACATTGACTCGTTAATGCCTGTTAGTTCATTCTGGCTGAAGTCAGATTTAATTTGACGGTATCCAAATCGAAGTTTGCTTCGCTCGTCAAATTTAGAGTGTGTTTCGTATACATTTTTGATGTAGCTGCGGGTGGCATACTCATTACTTATTTGGGTATTGTCTATTAGAAGGTGCTTCATATAGCGGCTATATCCTGTATAGCTTTGTCCTTGAAACGTACTAAAATTAATTTGATAAAACTCAAATGGAAAAGCAGAGTTACCGTTACTAAGAACCTGATCGATTTCACCCTTGAGGTCGACGCGAGGCGACAGCTCTAGTCGCAGGCCATCGGCAGTTTGGTTTAAGGAATTATTTTCTCCGTTCAATCCAAAGTTATTTTGTTCATTTAGATAAACCTCCAAATAGCAAACCGGAAGGTTTTTAAAAATCCGATGCGGTGCGTCAAGCATTTGGAAGTTATCGATAGCTTGGATGTTAATTAGACTATCTACACCCAATGATTCTATACGATTCTGGTTCCCGCCTAATACCAACTCAATTGCTAAGACGAGCGTACTTTTTCCTGATCCATTGTCGCCGATCAGGACATTCATATCGCTGTTTAAACAAACATCAAATTCAGTAAATTTTTTAAAATTCGATAGTCTGACTCGTTCGATGTATTTATTTGTCATTGAATCCCTTTAGTAATCAATAGAATCAGACTCCATTGAGCGATTCTTTTATATTCCATAGTTGCAATAATCTCAGTTTGTTAGAGATTAATCAATGTCTTCTTTGGGTCGAATAGCGACCAACACCACTAACGTTCATACTTAATAGCCGATCCGAAATGGAGGGCTACACAATGCTATATTTACCATTATTGAGAAAACCACAGGAACCTTGGAATAAAGGTAAGCTCATAGGTCAAAAGCCACCACTTAAGTTACGTGAAATCTGGGCTATTCGTATTCAACTTCAATTGGAACATAGAATCAAAGAAGTCGCCTTATTCAACCTGGCTATCGACAGCAAACTAAGAAGCTGTGATTTAGTTACTCTTAAAGTTAGAGATCTAACTAATGGCAACACAATATTACCCCGTGTCATGGTCCTACAGCAAAAGACAAAAAAGCCTGTTCAATTTGAGGTTACAGAACAAACTCGTGATTCTCTATCAAAGTGGATTACATTCGGAGAGCGGCTATCAAGTGATTATTTATTTTCTAGTCGCATACATAGCTCAGAGCATCTCTCAACTCGTCAATACGCGAGGATTGTTCACAAGTGGATAAAGATGATTGGTCTTGACACTACTCTTTATGGAACTCACACCATGAGAAGAACCAAAGTGACGCTGATTTATCATCGAACGAAGAATCTACGAGCCATACAATTATTGCTAGGCCACACAAAACTTGAAAGCACTGTGCGTTATCTCGGAATAGAGGTTGATGATGCTTTAGAAATGGCAGAACAAACAGAAGTATAAGTCACTAGAAGATTAGCGATCACTTAGCGGTGGTCGCTAACGTGCCAAAAGCGGTCATTGAATTTATAAATGTGAATCATGAAATCAAAAGTTTTTACTCTGACCCCAAATATCCATGGCAATGTAATTTTGCACAGAGCCATGATCAGACCAAACAACCTGTTCAATTTGAAAAAGTTAACCATTACACAAATGCTGCTTTTATAAAGCAGAATGATTCCTTTCAGTTGTCCGTTATTAGGGCCATACTGATATTTCTGCATTGATATCTTAGTTTGCATTACTGTCAATGCTTAGCTGTCCTCAGGTTGGCTCAAACTGACTTTAGGTTAGTACACTTTTGACTATAGGTAAATATAATGAGCAAAGGCAAAGACAATAAAAAAAATGTTAAAAAGAAACCGCTTTTAACCGCAAAGGAAAAGAAAGCAGCGAAGAAATCAAAGAAATCTGAAACTAATGTACTAGGACATTAAACCAGGCAAGCCACCCAGTTACTGCGGTGGCTTTCCAGCCTAACCTCAAAGTGTAGTGGCCAAGTAAATCTGACCATGGATTAGTAGTCTACTCCAATGAATGACTGCTTTAGATCAATATCCAATAGGTACCATCACTGCCCACTTTGGGTCGCCAGCCGACATTTAAAAAAATCTAAGAGTAAAGCACTGTACTCAACAATATATACGACTTTTATAACTGATACTAAACAACACTAAAGTGTAGTAAACACAAACTATTGGCCAGAGCTGCAAGCAATTGATTTAATTAAATTATTACTTTATTTTTAGTCTAACTATGAACCAGGCGGTAACACGTTCGAATCGTGTCGGGCGCACCATATACTTGGTGTAAAAACAAACAGTTATCGTTAATTCGGTAGCTGTTTTTTTTGCCTAAAAATCACGTTAACTAAAACTACTAATGAAAAACCCTTCGCTAAAATGGGCTAAAAACAATTACTTTGTTACGCAGGTCTAAGCAGCTTAAATAAAACTAATTATTTTCAAATAAAGAAGTAATCTATCTTGAAGTGTGAGCTCCTACTGATAAGATTAAAGTCACCTCTACTTCATCCTTCGTAAAGCAACTTCTAACTCTTGAATAATCTCTAATCTAAGTTCAGAAAAAAATCACTTGCAGTAATAAAATAAGAGTATCCTGTATTTACAGAGGACTTCTCACGCTTGGGGAGGGCTCAAGCCATGACTAACCAATCAACTGAACACCGCCAACGTATTTTAAGAGATATTAATAGAGCAATCGATGATTTGCCTATGCTTCCTACGGCTGTCAGTGAGCTCATGTCTCTCAGTATCTCTGATGATTTATATTTCGAAAAAGTAAAGACTCTTGCTGAGCAGGATCCAACCTTTACTGCTAGGTTAATCAAGGTAGCAAATTCTGCTGCTAGTGCACCTATTTCTCAAATAACGTCTATTTCTCATGCCGTTTCAAGAATTGGAACGCGACAGATCAAGGGGTTGATAACAGCTTATTCGGTTTCAAAAATATTTGTACCTAGAAATAATAGTGAACTAAACTTATGGGTTCACTCCATTCAAGTAGCTGTAGCGTCACAATCAATCGCACGGATGGCAACTCGTCTAAAAATCTCCCCAGAACAAGCATATCTCTGTGGACTACTACATGATATTGGACGATTCATACTCTTTAATAAAATACCAGATGGACCGGTACGAATAGATGAAACAGATTGGGAAAGCCCTGAAAAGCTACTTGAGGCTGAAAAAGAAATCTGTGGATTAACGCATGCAGCTTTAGGTGGTTATGCAGCAAAAAAATGGGGATTACCAAGAGAAATAGCGAATGTTATTACCAATCATCACTTATACCATTACTTAACATTAACGCCGGAAGAAGAAAAGGAATCAAGGCTAGTACAAGTTATTCAAATGGCTGATTATTTAAGTATAATTTTGATGCAAACTCCCGATATTCTTTCTTATCCCCCTGAAAAACTTCAAGCAATAATTGAGCAAAGATGTGTTCACCCTTTATGGAAGACGCCACCAATTTCTCCATATTTATTACAAAGTGAGGCTCAAAATATTTACGATAAAGCATCAAAAATAGTGGACGGTCTTGGTATTTGTATTGATGAATAGGGTTTAATTCATCAACTATTTATTATCTATATTAATAAATAGTTGCTCATTTCATAAAAGAACAGTTACATTAACGAATATCTATAATTTATCGCGAAGTGCGGTACGTTTTACGACTAAATAACAACGTGTAATATATGGAGGTATCATCACAATGGCTGCTAATAAGAAACGTTATTATGTCGCTTTTCCTTTGATTATAACAATGATGATCGCCTTAGTTCTTTCTTTGGGTTGCCACATCCGAAATGACAGTTACCTAAGCTTTCAACAGGAGCTGGCTCAAAAGTCTGTGAAAGGTGCATCTAATGAACTGCATCTATACATACATGAACTTCGTCGTGCTGTTCGACTTTTTGCCGATCAAGAACAAAAATTAATACGCAGTATCGCCGAAAATTACACTGATACAATTCAATATCAACAGTTGGAATTTAAAGTAGGACAACACTTCCCCTCTCATTTTTCATTCACTATCGCTTCAAAAGATGGCACATCATTACTTGATAGCGCAGACAGTTTGGTTGGAGATGGATGTAAAAGTGATATTAGCCATTTTTCAAAGAACCCTGACTCTCATAGTGTCTACGTTCACTCAAGCCGATTTGATACCCCTTATCATTTTGATATAATGGTCCCATGGGGGGATGAAGAAGGGATTTTTTTCATCAGCTTTAATCTTAAAAATATTACCCAGATCTTGAAAAATTCTGAAACTATTGGTCATAGTCTCGTGTTACTTAAAAATGATAATCAAGGCCAGATAGAAGTCACATCTGATGGTTCGGCTAAATCTTTGATAGAAAACGATGAACAGGCTTGGTTTGATCGGCTCAATCTAACGGGTGTAAAAGATAACTTTAAGCTTAATACAGCCACCAGAGAAAGTATTGAGTATGAAACAGCTGTCATCGGTACTTTATGGACTTTAGCTGATATACCCAATGTTAATTTGTATTCTTCTCATAGCAGAAATATAAATATCCAGCACACTAGTATCTTTATTTTATTTTGTTTTGTTATAGGCATCATGACCTACATCATCTACCGCACCAATAAAAAACTATTGGCTACAATGAGTGACTTGCAAGCGGTAAACAAGCAAAAAGACAAACTATTTTCAATTATTGGTCATGACCTACGCTCACCTTTCATCCCTATCCAGTATTATTCAAATACACTTATAGAGCATGCAAGAACATACGCACCAGAAGAAATCATTAAACGTGCAGCTATCATTCGTGAAGCAAGTGATCGAGCCTTAGAGCTCCTAGAAGAGCTATTAAGCTGGGCCAAGCTACACAGTGATGGTTATCCAATCACAATTGAAAAGGTATTGCTCAAACCCATTGTATTAAACTCTATCGACTTATATTCACTCTCGGCATCAGAGAAAGGCTGTGCATTAGTTGATGAAACGGAGGACACAACACTTATTGCCGATCCTCATGCTTTAGATACTATTATTAGAAACCTCGTCGTCAATGCTATCAAATTTACAGAAAATGGCATTGTTACTATTGGCTCTCGCACAGGTGGGAATACTGTCAGTATTTATATCAAAGATACGGGGCAAGGAATGGATGAGGAAACATGTCAGAAAATATTAACTGAAGACTCTTACTATACCTCAGCAGGAACCGATGGGGAAAAAGGCTCAGGGCTGGGCTTATCTTTATGTATTGAGCTAGCATCAAAACAGAATGGCGCACTTTCTGTAGAAAGTGTACTCGGTGAAGGTACAACTTTTCAGATCTCGCTACCAAAGGAAAGTTAGATTTCTTAACTGACTCACAAAAAAAGAGCCGTTATCAAATAATGATAACGGCTCTTTTTTTAAGCCTGAATTATTTTGGCTGTGCATCAGGAAATAAAAGCTCAATACTTCTTTGATCTCCAACGAGTAATGATAAATCAGTGTTAACAAAAGTATCATCACAAGAGCCAGCACCAAACTGCATGGCTAAACTCACAGCCTTAGCTGAAAAATACAATGTAATGCGTTTTTCTTCAGCGTTATGGCTAGAAAATATAGCCATGTCTAATGGTCGACCAGCACCCACATATTTAGGAACAAATGCATCCATAACGCGCTGCATTGTTTTTTTCGCTGCTTCATCATCATTGAGCTCTATTGAATACCACGTTGCCATTCCAGACTCCTTAAATTATTAATGGCTAGATCGTAGCAACATTACTTAAATAATCAAGTGCCTTATCAGAAGAATCTACAGTCATAAGCTCTATTCATCTTCAAGTGCAAAGTCTAAGCCTGCAACATTATCTAACATGGGTAATGATGCGGAAGAAATACCTTGTAACTCACCACAGACTGCGAGCATTTGGTCTGAAATACGTCCAATCTGCATTTCACGTTTTTTCCATAATCGTTGCATTGCTGCTTTTTCTTTTTCCAAGTCAGTACGCATTGTTTCATACGTTTCAACGACAGCTCTAATACGCTGTGAAAATTGGTTACTGGTAATATAATCAAAGAGTGCTTCAACTTGCTCTCCCTTACCGGCACTCACGGATTTTTGGCGTTGAGATTCGATAAGCACAGTCCGAAGTGCTGATGAAAGCCCTGAGACGAGTTCAGGCCGCACAAGCCAAACACCTTCATACTGCACGATGGGTTCACTGATATTAGCAGGATATACCGTACTCACTAAAACAGCGATATCACCATTAACGCGTTGCAAGTCTTCTTTAAGCTTGGGGATCCAGTTATTTGACCAATTCTCAGCGCGTTTGGTCTCCCAAACAATCTTGCCACAGATACTTCCTGAGCGAAGTTTAACGGTCTGAATAACATCAGCGCCTCTAGCACCCTTTTTAACCGGCTCAATCTCATCAAATGGATGTGCTTGCTGTAATAGTGATTCAACTTCAAGCTCTAGTACTTCACCTTGTAATTGTTGTGAGCCTTGTTCTAACTTACGTGTAAGCTCCTCATTCGCTTTTTGAGCATCGGTGATTTTTTTCTTTAACTCGGCTTCTTTCAATGAAAAAGATTCATTTATTTTAAGCTCAATAACACGACGTTCAGTTTCAAGCTTTCGTTCGACTTCCAGCGCCATCTCAGCCTTCTGTTCTTCGACTTGTTTTTTCTCTTTTCTAAGTTGTATTTCAGCAGCACGAAACTCAACTAGTTTTTTATCTTTATTAGTCAGCTCATCTTTCAGTTCGGCAAGCTGCAAGTCAGCCTCTTCTCTTGCCTGTTCTGCAGCCTTTGTCTTAGCTGCCGTCAATTGAGATTTTGACTTCCTTTGTAACTCGTTACTTTCTTGCAGTTGCTCTTTTAACATCTCCAATTGGGCTTGATACTGCCTTGAAGACTTACGCTCTTGTTCTTTACTGATTCGCTGTTCAAGCTCTACACGCTCTTTATCGAGCATTGCGTCATATTCATTCTCATACTGTTCAATAAGGTGATGAGATAAACCATCAGCTAGAGGGAA
>WTAY01000022.1 GCA_013139345.1 Methylophaga sp.
GAAGATTTCGCCATTGCAAAATACTTTACCTTAAGCGCTATGGGCATGGATGAAGAAAAAATGCGCTTAACTTATGTTAAGGCATTAACGATTAACAAAGCCCATATGGTGGTGAGTTATTATGACAAACCGACTTCTGAACCCTTGGTGCTTGATAATTTAAATACCAATATTATTCCTAGTTCACAACGTCGAGATCTCTTGCCTGTCTATAGTTTTAATGGTTCTGGTTTGTGGCTGGCAAAGCGTGAAAAGTTAGGTCAATATGTTGATGATTCAAGTCGCATAAGTCTCTGGCAGAACTTGTTACATTATATGGATGTTGAGGCGGCCGATGAGAACAAGATGATCTGCTTGTACCAATATTATGATTTGCCAAAATCTGTAGCTAAAACGAAGTGTTAGTAAAGAGTAAGTATTAATCTGAGGGAAACATGTAGACATCATGCACGTGCCATTGAGGATATTTAGGCATAATACGCTCGAACAGTTTTGAGCTCATAAAGTCTTCTAACCATTGTTTTAACAGCGGGTAGGGGGACTCATCAAACCATGCCTTATCAACAAAAGCGAACTGACGAATAAACGGTAAGATCGCCATATCTGCAATGCTTGGTTTAGCAGAGATTAAATAGCCATTTTTCATAAGGTGTTGTTCCAGAACTTGCAGCATCTTTTCAGCTTGCTGGCGGTAATACTGTTGTGAATGTTCAGGATAACGATCAGCATATTTATAACGATCTAAGTAGTATTTAAACTCCTCGTCATTGTTAGACATTATCTGCTGTGAGGCCTTTTGTTGTTGCTCTGTTAAATCGGTTAACCAGCCATCAGGATCGGTATGTTGCAGTGCCCAAAACATAATATCAATGCTTTCATCAATGACTGTTTTATCAGCTGTAATTAGAACTGGAACTGTTGCTTTGGGTGAAATAGCGAGTAGTTCTTCGGGTTTGTCTCGTAATACAACTTCGCGTAATTCGACTTTTATTCCGCTAATAGCGATAGCTAGCCTAGCTCGCATAGCATAAGGGCAGCGTCGAAAGCTGTATAGAATAGCATTACTCATGGTGGCCTTATTAATAATGATGACGGTGTTAGTCTACTTCTTTATTAGTGCAGGATATTACTTTATTTGTAGCAATAAGCTTTGGGTAATATCTTTGAACTGAACCACTTTTCCACCATATTGTTCAGCAAAGCTCAGGGCAATATTTTTATCCGAAAAACTTGCTAATGTAGGCCCCATCGCGCCTTTACGTTCATGTCCTGCAACATACCATGCTGTACGAGCATCAATGAAGAACTCATCATCAGGAGTATCCCATAAGCCCTTAGCCATATCATGAACATATACAGTTTGAATAGCATGTTGATGTTCAGGATCGAGTAAATAAGCAAACATGTCTCGGGTAGAACAAAACGTCATATTTTGATCGCTACCTCGTTTATAAAGCTGTCCCTTGGGGCCCGAAAATCCATTAATAATCATGCCGCAGAGATGACACTCATCACTTCGTTCAATCGCCATGGCATGTTGAGCAAGCTGTAGTTCTTCTGGTGTTTCACCACAGCCCGAGAGGATGAACGAAGCAACAACAATGAATAGCCAATGGGGATTGTATTTTAATCTCATCACATGACCTTTATAGTTTGCGTTTATTAAAGAGTGCAATTGCCCCCAGAACTGGCGCGATAAACCACGCTAACATACTTAATATTAGACTCAATGTTGAGAATTGAGCATGTTGTGCAACAGCCATTAAGCCAGTTAATTGTTGCTCGGCAAAGAAACTGATAATGATTAAGCGGAAAACATCTGTCGGGTTAAGCAATAGAAGGTAAGGGAATAGCTCTGCATTTACATTACCTTCTGTGCCGACTAATAACCCTAATAAACTGAGATCAAACATAAAGACAAAAATGAACCAAACAATGAGTGCCAAGCCTGCCGCTTTCGATTTTTCAGCTACTGAGGCGCTGATCATGGTGGCAATAGCAATGAATATCCAGCCTAGTAATATGGCGAAGGTGATAAAGAATGTATAAGGGATAAGTAATTCAGACCATGATGTATTCTCAGAAAAACTGCCCATAATAATGGCAGATAAACCAAAACCAATAATGGTAGAAAAGGCCATAATCATCCAATGCCCCATCATCTTTCCTAACAGTAATTGCCAGCGGCTAAGTGGATAGGTCATTAACAATAATAGAGTGCCACTTTCATCTTCACCGACAACACCGTCATAAGCCAACATTAGGGCGATGAGAGGAATAACAAAAACAGCTAAGCTGGCTAAGCTAACTAAGGTCGTTGATAAATTAGTAAAACCTGCCTGTCCTGATGCCGCAGCGCCAAAATAGGCGAGTCCCGTTGCGAGTAAGGCGAAGATTAAACTTATCGACATTACCCAGCGGTTTCGTAAACCATCATGAAATTCTTTATTGGCAACGGTTAAGATAGCATTCATTATGCGTGCTCCCCATGCTGAACATCATTCATATAATGAGTATAAATGTCTTCTAAACTTGGCATGTGAATATCAATGTTTTCGAGTGAGGATATAGCCAGCAACTGTTGCAAGGTAGCCATTTTTTGTTGTTGGCTTACTTGTACTTTGTAACCACCATTTATAGCTGAAGAGTTTGCTTGCAAGTCGATTGGTAATTGTAAATTTGAGCCTTGCAGGCTGAATGTGACTGGTAAATCGGTTTTTTCGGTCAATGTTGCTAATGAACCTTCTGCGAGCAAATGACCTTGACCTAAAATTAGTGCTCGATCGATATATTTCTCAACACCAGCTAATACATGTGAACATAAGATAATAGTACTGCCTTGGGCTTTTAGTTTTGCAATACCATGATAGAAGTCTTGGGTTGCTATTGGATCCAAACCCACAGTAGGCTCATCTAACAATAATAACTTGGGTTGGCCTAATAATGCTTGAGCCAAACCTAAACGTTGACGCATTCCTTTGGAGTAAGTTTTCACGCGTCGCATTGCGGCATGATCTAAGCCAACTTCTTCCAATAAGTCACTCACTTGTTTTTTGTCACAACCTTTGAGTTTGGCAAAATAACGTAAGACTTCTCGCCCTGTCATTTGCTGGTAGAAACTGACATTTTCTTGCAAAAATCCAAGTTGCCGACGTAGCTGATACGCATTGTCACCGGTAGGATCTTCACCAAATACACGTACTTGACCTGCTGTCGGTTTAATCAAGCCTAAAATCAGCTTAATGGTTGTTGTTTTACCTGCACCATTATGTCCAAATAGGCCTAACACCTCGCCTTGTTGTAGGCTGAGATCAATACTATTTAACGCCTCAACACCTTGATAATGTTTCCCTACCTGTTGTAATTCAACAATGTTCACGATGCGTGTTGCTCCATAGAAGAGTGCTCTGGCTGATGCATTAGAGGATAGCTATCCATAATACCTGGTGATTTTAATACAGGAAATTGTCGTTGTACCCAGCGTAATATTTCAATTGCTGGGCTATTAAAGAGTAGTTTAGCGGTAGGGTATTTCCACAATAAACGGTCAATTCCATCATTAGGTTCATAAGCCACATCGCCTTTACCATCGCCATCCATATCCCAGCCTAGATAATCGCTCCAATAATTACCTTGTTGTTTGACGGACCAATCTTGAGTCCGATTTGCTACATATTTCACTTGTTTGGTATTACCAATAAATGAGTTTCCAGTAAATGTATTATCTTCAGATCCTGCCGTGATATGGATGCCTATATCACTGTCAGTTAAGATATTGTTATGAATTTCATTAAAAAGAGAGTTGTAGATAAACAAGGCTTTGCCTTCTGGCTGGTAGCGTTGTTGTGAGTGTTGCATTTGTGAGTTTCGCATATTTTGTACGCCAATCACCTTATTGTTCTTAATGGTAGATTTGGTAATAAAGTTCAGTAACATTCCGTAGTTCACATCATTTTCAGATATATTGTCCGTTACAGTAAGAAATTTAGACTGCATCAGAGCATAGCCTGTCCGTGTGTTTTTAGTATGATTTTTAGTGACAATATTGGTATATGAATACATATAATGAATGCCATAACGTAAATCATGTAAAAAATTACCATTGAGTTCATTGCCATTGCTGGTATCCATATAAATACCATCACGAGTGTGCCAAACTTCATTGCCCTTAACTAAGGCACCTTTGACATTATATAAATGAATACCATTACCTCGGTCAGGAGAGCGTACGGCTTCATTACCTTCAATTGTATTATTGAGAATTTGAATATTGGGTGTAGCATCAACCCAAATACCGCTACTGTTACCTACAAAATTATTGTTTTTTATCAGGGCGTGTTCAGCCAAAGTATTTACAAAAACACCGGCATCTAATGTGGTTAGATTATGTCCCCAGTTTTGTACTTTTAGATTCTGAATAACAACATTTTTAGCGTTGATTTCTAATGTGTGACCTTGAGCTTGACCATCTATGATTGCACCTTGTTTGCCGCTAAGCTCAAGTGACTTATTAATAATAAAGTTACCGAGATATATGCCTGCATCAAGGATAATATGGTCACCAGCGTGAGCAATATCTAATTGGTGTTGCAAGTCTTGATCAGCATTAACTGAAATAACAGATGCAGATGCACCGTGCAGAAGACTCATTCCTAATACCAAAAGTACAATGCTGAGATTTATTCTCATAAACTATTCCGTAAAAAAAACCGACTTTGAGGATACAAAGTCGGGCTCATACCCATAATCATTCAAGATGCAGGTTTTCCCCATTAATCCTTAATTTTATCTCCTCACCCCAACCCTCTCCAACAGGAGAGGGAGTTTTAGCTCCTTCTCCCTTGAGGGAGAAGGTTGGGATGAGGGGGACAACCTAAATGCCAATCATTAATCTGGTGTTATGTGTCTCTCTGATTATCTGCAACTTGGATGG
>WTAY01000165.1 GCA_013139345.1 Methylophaga sp.
AATAATCTTCTGAATTAAACTAAACTCATCCACCGATGAATTCCTGCCCACCCATATACGATCTTAATGCTTCAGGAATATGAATTCGACCTTGCTCATCTTGATGATTTTCCATCACTGCTAACAACGTACGACCAACAGCCAGACCAGAACCATTGATAGTGTGTACTAACTCTGGTTTATTTGTTTCAGGGTTACGCCAGCGCGCTTGCAAGCGTCTAGCTTGGAAATCTTGGAAATTACTACATGATGAAATTTCACGATACGTCTTTTGGCTTGGTAACCATACTTCCAAATCATAGGTTTTACTTGATGAGAAACCTAAGTCACCAATACACAATAAAACTTTACGGTATGGCAATTCTAGTTTTTGCAAAATAGTCTCTGCATGCCCTGTTAATGCTTCATGTGCAGCATCTGAATCTTCTGGGCGAACAATTTGCACTAATTCTACTTTTTCAAACTGATGCTGGCGGATTAAACCGCGTACATCACGACCATATGAGCCCGCTTCACTGCGAAAACATGGCGTATGTGCAACAAACTTAATCGGTAACTGCTTAGCTGTTGAAATCGTGTCGCGTACGATATTCGTCACAGGCACTTCAGCAGTAGGAATCAGATATAAATCGGTACCTTTAATGGCAAACAAGTCTTCAGAAAACTTAGGTAACTGCCCTGTGCCACGCAATGAATCACTGTTCACTAAATAAGGTACATAGGTTTCTGTATAACCATGTTCTTCCGTATGCTGATCAAGCATAAACTGCGTTAATGCACGATGTAATTTAGCTAACGGTCCATGCAAGGTAACAAAGCGTGCCTGACTAATCTTAGCCGCTGTTTCAAAGTCCATACCGCTCAGCTTTTCACCTAAATCAACATGGTCTTTAGGCTCAAAACTAAATGATTTTGGCTCACCCCAACGTGAAATTTCTACATTATCATCTTCAGATTTACCTGCTGGCACATCATCTTGAGGAATATTGGGTAACTCCATAGCCACATCAGTCAGTTTTTGCAAAACCTCGGCTAAGCGTGCTTCCGCTGCTTTATGCTTATCGCCTAAATCAGCAATTTCAGCTAATAAAGGTGCAATATCTTCACCTGATGCTTTTGCCTTACCAATCATTTTAGAACGGCTATTACGCTCTGTTTGTAAGCTTTGTGCATCTGATTGGGCTTGTTTGCGTTCTTGTTCTAATGATTCAAGCAAAGCAAGATCTAAGCTATAGCCACGACGAGCCAATAACTCAGCCGCTTTTTCAGGTTCATTTCTTAATAACTTTGGGTCTAACATTTTATATTCCGGTTTGTGCTGGCCAGCTGACAATATGATCAACGTCCACTTTTGTTTGTACTTGCTCAAGAACATCTTTAATCATGTCTTTAGCGCCAAAAAATTCTATCACGACAGGCAACTCTAATGACAAATCCATTAGCGATGAGGTCTTTAATTGTCTATCTTTGCCAAAACCTTCAATCGCTCGAAATACAGATACACCTTGAACCCGACCATCATCATGTAACCATGTCACGAGTCGTTCAAAATGGTCTCTTCCTTCAGAAAGATATATCCGTACCATGGTTATTTCATGTGTCATAACTGTGGTCCCATGACCAATCCAAGCCACGTAGCCACCAAACACAAAGCAACACTTAAAAAGATATTAAGCGCGGCACGGCTCAATTCACCGGACTCTAATAAGGTTAAGGTTTCGATTGAGAAAGTAGAAAAGGTAGTAAATGCACCTAAGAAGCCAATGATAATCACACTCCGCCATTCGGCAGATAACATGCCTCGCTCGATGATTAAGATGAAGAAGATCCCCATCAAAAATGAGCCTAAGACATTCACTGCCAAGGTTCCATAAGGAAAATCTCGGCCAAGCAAGCGATAAATATTAGATGACATGCCAAAACGCAACACAGCGCCTAAGGCACCACCACCAGCAATTGCTAATAACTGTTGCACTTGTACAATCTCAATTAAAGAAAGCCATAGTTTACCTTATTACGTGCTTTTACTCGCAACTGATTGTATCTCTAACAAATAATGGTAGTTATTGGGCTGAATGAGCTTACTTGTAGCTATTGATTACTGAACTGTTAATAAACGTAAAGACAGGTGCCAATACAAGTGAACCAAAATAGAATGCCTATTAAAGCCCCCATTTCTTCATGTAATACAAGGTTACCATTTGATGAGCGATTGAAACCATGCCACTTAGGATAAACGTTAACTCCTTTAGCTGATGGAGCAACGGTGACAAGTCCAAAGCTAATGAGAGGAAATAAAATTCTTGCTGTGAAATAGCCAATTAACTGAAGAATTACCTCAAAGATAGGGCGAAGAAAAAACTCTGCTATTGCTTCAACGGGCATTGGGTCCTCCCTGCTAGAAAATCTGCATTTTTAAATTATGCCCATTCTATATCTTGCGGTAACTCATAACTACTAAATTCAACATGTACAACTTTCCATCCATGTTGAATCATTCCTTGAACCGTTGCTTACACATTGACGACTAGGTTTCTCTCATAACTATTACACGTTTCTAACACTTATTCGAACGCCCAAAAACCTTCATCTAAACCAGAATGATAGTTTTTAAGCTATGCTTCGGCTAGTTTTTTATATGCCATTTATTTATCCTATAACGCCTTACTAAGTGATGAAACAAGTGAAATCCACATACGTTTTTCTTATAGGTATTATGTATAGTGGCTCCATAAGCGAAGGATTTTTATTGCCCTTTCTTCTTCAAGAACTTGATAAACAATTCGATGTTGAATATTTATTCTTCTTGAATATGATCCAGAAAGGTCGCCTACTAATTTTTCATACGGAGGTGGGGTTGTATATGGATTAACCTCGATAATAGACAGTAGTTTCTGTGCTTTGCTTTTTAGATTTGCGGCTGCTAACTTTTTTGCATCTTTTTTAGATTGTTTTGTGTAATAAAGCGTCCATGTCACCAGTCTAGCTCCTTATCACATTCATTTAAATCTGTTTTCATACCATCAAGAATTGAATCTCGCATTTCTGGTATTGAAATTAAAAATAGAGTTTCATTGATAGCGTTCCAGTCTTCTTCTGAAAGAAGAATAGCGTTAGATCTTTTTCCAGTAATTCGGATTGGTTTATGTGTGGTAGCAGTTTCATCAATTAGAGAATATAAATTTGAACGAGCTTCAGTTGCGTTAAGAGTAGTCATATTTCACCTCAATGATGAAGCGTACGTTAAGGCGTACGAGCTGTCAATGGGACATTCTTTCTCTATGACGATCTTAATTATGAATCGTGCAATGATGAGGATGGCTACAACGTTTGTCAGGCTATTATTTACAGTCAGCAAGTTTCCATTTGGATAAAATAGATTCAATATCTTTATCTATTTCGGTGACGGAAATATATTTCTTTTGCAAAGTTTATGACGCTTTTTATGGTCAGCTGGATTTTTTTGTTATGTTTTTCTCTTTTAATTATGTACCAATTTAATTTCAAGGTGACAATTAACTGCTTTTGCATATTTTTTAAGTGTTGCTAAAGAAGGAGAGTGCTTTCCACTTGTAAGTGATGATTCTAGCCTAGTAATAGCAGGTGCTTTAGTTCCCATTCGAAAAGCTATTTCTGCCTGACTCAAGCCTGAGTCCTCACGTGCTAACAACATCCCTCTAAGTAATGAAAACTCAGGGGCTAAATTATCATATTCCTCTTTAACCTTTGGATTTGATAAAGCCTTCGCTTTTAATTCTTCATGCGTCATTATTTAATAACCTCC
>WTAY01000035.1 GCA_013139345.1 Methylophaga sp.
ATCCCATCCGCAATTACAGCATTCGTTGCATTACTCAAAACAAGGGCAAAGCTCTGTTTGCTCTCGGAATTACTATCATCAGCAATAGCAACTCTAACCGTTTGAGTTGTCACCCCTGCAGCAAAAATGAGGGTGGAAGAAACTCCATTATAGTCATTGCCAGAGCCATATGCAGACTGAGAGTCTGTCGTGTAATCTACCGAAATTTGAGATAGTGATAATTCATTCAATGAAATAGTAAAATCAATATATCCATCAGCTTCACTTGTTATAACGTCGGTAACTGAAATTAGTGTCGTCATGTTCTTCCCTAAATGTATTTAATAAAAACTCACCTCAAAGCATATTGTTTGAAGAAAATTAAAAGTCCAAATTCTCTTGCAAAACACTTAATAAGTCAAGTGTCAATGTGCTA
Source organism: Methylophaga sp. (assembly GCA_013139345.1). Lineage (GTDB taxonomy): Bacteria > Pseudomonadota > Gammaproteobacteria > Nitrosococcales > Methylophagaceae. Next base: position 416 of record WTAY01000035.1, read on the forward strand.
ATGAAATATTTTACATATCCCACACTTAAATTTATAAATTTTTTCATCTGTTAACGGTAACTTAACACCCATAATTACATGATGTTGAACCTAACAAATCACATTACTCTGCCCAATAAACTTCTTTGTATAAAGTGCCAGTAAACAAATGTAGAGGCTCGGCAACCTAGGTTAAAATGTAGCATAAACATCATTCATAATTAAAGTTTAAAAAAATATTTAGAAAACCTAAGTTTATTTTATAAATCAGTTCCATCTCTAATGCTCCTCCCCTGACTTTACACCACATAAACTTGATCACTTCCCCTAGTCCGTGAGATTATTATTTCCAATCGAACCCTATTTTAAGAACTAGGAAAACAAAACGTGCGAAATTTCACACTATTATTAAAGCTCGGCATACTCAGTGCAGTCCTTACACTGTCAGGCTGTGCAACAACAAATTCGGCTGTTGGAGTTAACGACCCATTCGAAGGTTATAACCGTACAATGTATTCGTTTAATGACACGCTTGACCGCGCAATCATCAAACCAGCAGCAAAAGGTTACGATGCAGTTTTACCTGATCCAATTCAAAGGGGTGTAAGTAACTTTTTTAGTAACTTAAATGAAATTACTGTCATTCTCAATGATTTGCTCCAACTTAAATTTGGTCAAGCATTTGATGATACCGGTCGATTTCTATTAAATAGTACTGTCGGTGTCGCAGGTATCTTTGATGTTGCGGGTTATGCAGGTCATAAAGGACACGATGAAGACTTCGGCCAAACACTAGGAACATGGGGTGTAGAACCTGGCGCGTATGTAGTCTTACCCTTTTTCGGTCCACGTACTGTCCGTGATTCATTTGGTCTAGTCGGCGATATTTACACAGATCCTATCACTCACATTGATGATGTGAGTACGCGTAATGCAGTAACAGCAGTTAAGGTTATTGATACTCGTGCAAACTTATTAGGTGTTAAGAAAGTACTTGATGAAGCAGCGCTAGATGAATATAGCTATGTTCGTGACGCTTACCTTCAACGTCGCCTAAATCTTGTTTATGATGGCAATCCACCTGAAGAAGACTTTGATGTATTTGAAGATTAAACTATCTTCAATGGGACAAGTAAGGCCCAAGCACATATACCCATAATCAATGAAACTGCTTGATTCAGTGGGATTTAAAAATGATTTAGGCAAGGCATTGATTGCAGCTAATGGTTATTCCCTTAGCAAAATCAATAACGCAGAATAAAGCGTTTTTAAACCCATCGAAGAAGCGCTTGAGCAATCCCACTTCGTCGTTTCATCTATTTGCAAGGGAACACCATTGCTACATAGATGCGCCTAGAATTGGAATTGCTCAAGCACTCTGAAACATGCAATTTCATTTATCATGGGTATATAATAAAGAGCCGGACAGTAGTCCGGCTTTTTTTTTATCTAAATTTTGAAGTATTAACCTGTATTTATGACTACCGTACTTTTTATTCTCGCTATTATTACTGGCTTTGCTGTCCTTATCTGGGGCGCAGATCGTTTTGTTGATGGTGCAGCCAATATTGCTACCAACTTTGGCATATCCCCGCTTATTGTTGGTTTAACCATTGTTGGCTTCGGCACATCTGCACCTGAAATGCTTGTTTCAGCACTGGCTTCGTTTGATGGCGCTCCTGCATTAGGAATCGGTAATGCATTAGGATCCAATATTGCTAATATTGGGATGGTATTAGGAATTACCGTTTTAGTCGCGCCTCTCGCAGTCCACTCAGATACGTTAAAACGTGAATTTCCAATGCTGGCCTTTGTTATGGCTATCTCTTTACTGTTAGTTTGGGATCTGCACTTAGGTTATTTAGATGGCATCATCTTGTTCTCCGGCTTTATTCTCACCTTATTTGGTATGGCATACCTTGCTGTTCGTAGTAGTAAAGATGATCCGCTAGAACAAGAGTTCGAACAAGAATTTTCAGAACCAAAAATGACAACAAAGCAATCCATCTTAAGCTTTATCGTTGGACTTGCAGCATTACTTATCGGTTCAAAAGCATTAGTTTGGGGGGCAACAGGTATTGCTCACTTGCTGGGTGTCAGCGATCTCATCATTGGTTTAACAATTGTTGCCATTGGAACCAGCTTGCCAGAGCTTGCAGCCTCAATCATTTCAGCCTTAAAAAATGAACATGATATTGCGGTAGGTAATATCATTGGGTCTAATATGTTTAACTTGCTTGCCGTCTTGGCAATGCCCGGCCTAATTCAACCATCACAGGTAGATCCTGCATTATTACAGCGTGATTTTCCTTTCATGGTTGGCTTATTTGTCATGCTCTATTTCTTTGCCCGCACGGGACACAAGGGGCATATCGGACGCTTTGCCGGTGTAGCACTGTTATTTGTTTATATCGCATATAATGGCTTACTTGCTTATCAAAGTATGTCAGGAACCCCAGCGTGACAGATACTGAAGCTCAACAACTAAAGTCTTTAGGGCTTGCCGTTATCAATACCGAACTTGAGGCTATATCAGCCTTGCGAGATCGTATTGATGATAACTTTGTTACAGCCTGCCAACACTTACTGAATTGTGAAGGACGTATTGTTGTTATCGGCATGGGGAAATCGGGACATATTGGCGGAAAAATTGCTGCCACCTTAGCAAGTACAGGAAGCCCTGCCTTTTTTGTTCATCCTGGTGAAGCCAGTCATGGTGATTTAGGCATGATTACAGATAAAGATGTTGTGCTCGCATTATCAAATTCAGGTGAAACAAGTGAGGTATTAACCATACTGCCACTTATAAAACGCTTAGGTATTCCTCTAATCGCAATGACAGGAAAACCTTTTTCAACGATTGCACAGAGTGCCCATGCCCACATTGATGTGAGTGCTGATAAAGAAGCGTGTCCTCTAGGTTTAGCCCCTACATCCAGTACAACAACAGCCTTAGTCATGGGCGATGCCTTAGCCATTTCCTTATTAGAAGCCCGTGGTTTTACTGCTGAAGATTTTGCCTTATCACATCCTGGTGGCAATCTTGGTCGACGTTTACTGCTTCATGTCAGTGATATCATGCATACAGGAAGTGCAATCCCTAAGATTAATGATAAAGCACTGATCAGCGATGCCTTGGTCGAAATGACCGATAAAGGTTTAGGGATGACTGCGGTCATCAATGATAACGATAATATCGTCGGTATTTTCACTGATGGTGATTTACGTCGCGTCTTAGCTCAAACAATTAATGTTCATACCACTGCTATTGCAGATTTTATGACAACTGATTGCATCACCGGCCAACCCACCATGTTAGCCGCTGAAATTTTAGAACTGATGCAACGCCATAAAATTAATGCATTGTTAATAACAGATGATGAACAACAACTTGTTGGTGCAATCAATATGCATGATTTACTTCGTGCCGGCGTTGTATAACAACAGCCTGATAATTAGGATTTAATATGCAAGATATTTTAGCTCGTACAAAAGACATAAAGCTGGTCATTTTTGATGTTGATGGTGTGCTGACTGATGGCAGTATCATTATTGGTGATGATGGCGAAGAATATAAAGCCTTTCACTCTCGTGATGGTCATGGCATGAAACTCTTACAATATACCGGAGTCGAAATTGCCATCATCACAGGACGGACATCAAAAGTTGTCGAATATCGCATGAAGAGTCTAGGCGTTAATCATCTTTACCAAGGCCAGAAAGTTAAACTGCCTGCCTTTGAAGAGCTTATTGAGCATTTAGGTCTAACTCCTGAGCAATGTGCTTATGTCGGTGATGATTGGGTAGATTTATCAATTATGAGCCGTGTTGGTCTTGCTGTCGCAGTCCAAGATGCAGATGCACTTGTTAAAAAACATGCACATTGGATAACCCCTGCTAATGGCGGCAAAGGTGCAGCACGTGAAGTGTGTGAATTAATTATGGAAGGTCAAGGTACCTTACAAGATCAAATTGAACGCCACTTCTAACTATTCCTTTTTAGCCAAAATATTCCTGCCTGTTCTGGCAGTAATCGTAGTGTGGCTATTATCTGGTGAAGAAGCAGAGCAACGTAACTCATTAGAAAGTAAACTGAATAAAGCCAGTGATTATGCCATGACAGACTTTACACTGACTGTCATGAATAAGAATGGTAATCCCGCACGCATTATTTCGGGCACTGAAATGGCTCATTATCCTGAAGATGACAGCACTGAAGTTCTCATTCCTTCAGTGCAGTTTATTGAACCGGGAAAAGACACATGGCTTATTTTTGCCAACAAAGCCACAACACAAGGAAAAGGTGATGATATATTGCTTACCGGCAATGTCATTATCACTCAGCAAGATAATCCTGATATTGAGTTACGGACTGAAAAGCTCAATTTAGATACACTTCACAATACGGCATACACTGACCTCGCAGTCAGTATGAAGTCAGACTATGGCTACTCAGAGTCTATTGGACTACATGCCTCACTTGAAGATAAAATGATTAATCTCCATTCGAGAGTAAAGGGACGATATGATACGCCAACAATACAGTAAATTATTCATCACATTCTTAATGCTTTTACCTGCACTGGCTTTAGCCCTTCCTAGTGATCGTGAGAAGCCTATTGATATAGAAGCAGATCATGCTCAATTAGATGATGAGAAAGGTGTTACCCAATACAAAGGAACGGCAATTCTCACCCAAGGTTCGCTACGAATCGAGGGAGATACCATCACCTTTTACTACGATGATGATAAACAGCTGACAAAAGCAGTCGCACAAGGTGAATTTGCCACCTACCAACAAATCCAAAAGCCAGGTGAACAGCCTATCAAAGCTCGGGCATTGCAAATGGAATATCATGCCAAATCACAAATGATATACCTTATTGGCAAAGGATATGTATGGCAACAGGGTAATGAATTTAGTGGCAATCATATTGAATATGACATCACTCGGAACATCGTCAACGCTTCAGGTAGAGTGAAAGGTTCAGACACTTCAACCAAGCCTAAAAAAAGTGAACGTATCCATATTATTATCCAGCCACCAGGCAGTAAAAAGAAAACTAAACCCGCAGCAACTAAAGCACCTGCCACTGCAAAAGTTGAACCTATCACGACTCCAGCTGCTGCAACAAAAAGTGACGGTTATCCAACAGCCATCACCACAACAAATTTGCATGTACGTACAGGTCCAGGAACGCAATACAATAAGCTCGGGATATTTAAGCTAAATGCTGAGGTTATTATTCTTACCGAACAGAAAGACTGGCTACAAGTCAGGGGGGTGATTGATGGTCAAGTTGTTATCGGTTGGGTATCTCGTCGTTACATTCAGCGTACTAATTAATTGGAATAAGCCGCAAAAATGAGCATATTGTCTGCCCAAACATTATCAAAAAGCTTTGGTTCTCGCCAAGTAGTAAAAGATATCT
>WTAY01000084.1 GCA_013139345.1 Methylophaga sp.
GCGTTGTTTGTTTTAATACAGTTGTGTTGCCCGCTTTATCTTCTAACTCTATTGATACACTGCCAGCCTTAGCGATAGTCACAGACTGTTCGCTACCAAAGAAGTCATTCTCAGACATACTAGCAACATGTGACTTAGAATCACTACGCCACGCACCCATTGCGTGAGGATGTTTGCGCACATAATTCTTAACGGCTGCCGGAGCACGACGATCAGAGTTACCCTCTCTTAACACAGGGTTAACGGCACTGCCTTTGATCTTGTCATAGGTATTTTTGATTTGTTTTTGTTCATCATTTTCTACGTTTTCAGGGTAATCAGGTAATGCATAGCCCTTTTGCTGCAACTCGTTAATGACCGCTTTTAATTGTGGTACAGAGGCACTAATATTCGGAAGTTTAATAATGTTAGCTTCTGGCTTTAGGGCAAGATCACCCAGTTCTGCTAAGGCATCTGGTATTTGTTGTTCTGGTTTCAAATAACTAGGAAAGTTAGCAATAATACGACCAGCCAAAGATATATCACTAATTTCAACGTCAATATCAGCAGCTTGCGTAAATAATTTAATGATGGGTAATAAAGACTGTGTTGCTAATGCAGGCGCTTCATCCGTTTTTGTATAAATGATCTTTGAGTGTGCCATGTTGTTCCTTAAATTTGTTTAATGCGCTCTACTGCTTCAATGAGTCGCTGTTCATTTGTTGTATATGCAAAACGAAGAGTTTGCTCTGCTAGATGACTGCCAAAGTCATTTCCAGGCGTAACTGCCACTCCTGCTTGTTGTAACCAGTGTTTAGATAGCGCCATGCTATCAGGCTGCTTCTTATTAAGAAAGTGACTACAATCGGTATAGATATAAAAAGCACCTTGTGGCGGTGCTGTTACATTCAAACCCAGTGACTGTAATGCAGGTAACAAACTATTTCGACGTTGCTCAAATATCTTCCGACGCTGTTCGAGTATATCTAATGTTTGTGTTTTAAAGGCCGCCAATGCCGCATATTGTGACATGGTTGGGGCGGCTAAGAATAAGTTCTGTGCTAGGCGATCCATAACCGGCACATATTCCTCAGGTACAACCAACCAACCTAAGCGCCATCCTGTCATGCCAAAAAACTTTGAGAAACTATTGATTACAAAGCTATCTTGATCAATAGACAAAGCTGTCGGTGTGTCAATATCGTCATACGTTAAGCCATGATAAATCTCATCAACAATAAGGTGACCTTTTTTAGCTTTAACAGCAATCGATAAATCTGTTAATTCTTGGCGCGATAAAATAGTGCCCGTTGGGTTAGATGGTGAGGCGACCAATGCGACAGCGGTATCATCATCCCAATGGTCGTTGATATGTTGTGCTGTAAGTTGAAAGTTTGACGTTGAGTCAACAGCAATAGACTCTGCCTTAGCTTCAACAAAGCGGGCAAAGTTTCGATTGCACGGGTAGCCAGGGTCAGCTAATAAGACTTTCTTATCTCGCTCTAATAACGCGCCCATAACCAAGAGTAATGCACCTGATGCGCCGGGCGTCACAACAATACGATTAGGAGAAATATCTACCTGATACTGTGTGTGATACCAGTTTGCAATTAATTCACGTAACTCAGGCAAACCCAAGGCGGGGGTGTAGTGTGTCTTACCCTCCTTTAGCGCCTTAATACCAGCATCAGTAATTGGCTGAGGCGTATCAAAATCAGGCTCCCCTACTTCCATATGGATAATATCTTTACCTTGGGCTTCAAGCCTTTTTGCTTGACCCAAGATATCCATTACATGAAAAGGTGAAATATCTCTAGCACGTTGTGAAATAGTACACTTAGCCATTGGCGTGAATTTGTCTCAAATCATCGACAGTGACATAGCTACCCGCAATTGCTTTACCCATAATGACAGTACACGCAAGCTCTGGGTCACCTAAATGGTCTAACACAGTGACCGCACCGCTAAAGTCATCATTATGTGTGTAATTATTTTGAGTGACTATTGTCATAATATTTGCACCACAAGAAGAACGAACGCCATTGGCAGAATCTTCAAACACCAAACACTCATCTGCTGACAAGCCTATTTTTTGTAAACAATAATCAAAAATATCTGGCGCTGGTTTCTTTGCAGGCACAATATCACCAGCAGCAATACAATCAAACCATGCTAACGCTTCTTCGCCTAATGTACTTTTTACCAGTGCAGTTACATTTTTAGGTGTTGTTGTTGTTGCTATCGCTAATCGCAAACCTGCGGCACGCGCTTCTTCAATCAACCTTACGACACCCGGTCTTAATGTAATCGCATTTGATTCTAATAACTCAACATAATGTTTGGTTTTATTTGCATGTAAATTAACAATTAAACTTTCAATATCGTCACATTCGAAGTGAGTATGAAAATCTGCTAGAAAATATCGAATACGCTCCTTTCCACCTGTTACCGCCAATAATTCACCATATAAAGCCTCGTCCCAGTCCCAATCTAGACCGGCATCCTTAAATGCAAGGTTAAATGCAATACGGTGTCCATCACGTTCTGTTTCAGCTAATGTACCGTCAACATCAAAAATGATCGCTTTTAATTGTTTCATGTCTCGTTTTCTTATTTAAAATGGAATAAAATAGTATCAAATTTATTACACACATGACGTGCTTTCTGGTATAGAATTGCGCCTTGATTAAAAAAGTTGATAAGGTTTAACTAAAGATGAGTGCATCACAGACAGATACTAAAATCGCAGCATATGTAGAAAAAAGCGGTGAAGAGTATATGAATGACGACCAAACCACCCACTTTCGTACCATTTTAGAGGACTGGAAAAAAGACCTAATGGAAGAAGTGGATCGTACTGTACATCATATGCAAGATGACGCAGCAAATTTTCCAGATCCTAATGATCGTGCGACACAAGAAGAAGAATTCACACTTGAATTACGAACGCGTGACCGTGAACGTAAACTTGTTAAAAAGATCAAGCAATCACTTGAAGATCTAGATAAAGGTGATTACGGTTATTGTGAATCGTGTGGTACTGATATCGGTATCCGTCGCCTTGAAGCACGCCCTACTGCAAACTTATGTATCGATTGCAAAACATTGGCAGAGATCAGAGAAAAGAACCGCGTTTAATTAGAACACTCATTAAACTGCTAACGAAATAAATAGCAGACATAAAAAAGCCCCGATTAATCGGGGCTTTTTTTTGGCTTTAACCATTTTCAGGTTTTAACAAAGCCTAGTACTTATTCAGCTTGGTCCTGAAAGCGGGCAGTTTAAGGCAGAAAATGTAAATTCATACTTATGAATGTCCATTTTCGAACACAGAAATGCATGCTTTCAGGGCTGAGATGAGTATGTACTAGAGTTCGTCGCCGTGTTTTGCTAGGTACTCTGCAACGCCAGCAGCGTCCGCTTTCATACCTTCATCACCTTTGTTCCAACCAGCCGGGCAAACTTCGCCATGCTCTGTGTGGAATTGAAGTGCGTCTACTAAACGTAACATTTCGTCTACTTCACGACCTAAAGGTAAATCGTTCACAACTTGGTGACGAACAATACCTTCTTGATCGATCAAGAAAGAACCACGTAAAGCAATACTTGCAGGGTGTTTAACACCGTAGTTAGCCATGATTGATTGATCTGTATCTGCTACTAATGGGAAGTCAATTTGACCAATACCACCATCTTTAACAGCAGTGTTACGCCATGCTAAATGTGTGAATTGTGAATCAATTGAAATACCAATAACTTGAACACCACGTTCTTTAAATGCTGCAACACGGTGGTGGTGAGCAATGATTTCAGATGGACATACAAATGTGAAATCTAATGGGTAAAAGAATAAAACAACATATTGACCTTTATAGTCAGACAATGAAAAGTTTTCATTGATGCTGTTGTCTGGCATCACTGCCGCTGCAGTAAAGTCTGGGGCTGATTGAGTAACTAAAACGCTCATAATGGCTCCTTAAAAATTAGAGTTATAACTATACAAAACCCTTGTATAGTCAGGGTTTATGGATTACTGAGTAAAACACTCGGCTATGCTATCAACTAGCATTAGCATTGTCTAATCCGATATGCTTCCTACCGAATATTTAGTTCGATATTGGCGAGGAGGACAACCAAAGAACTGTGTGAATCGTCGACTAAAATGACTTAAATCATTAAAACCTGAATCGTAGCAAGCTTGAGTCACCGTTCGACCAGAACGCAGGGCCACTGCGGAATTTTTTAATCGTCTTTGTTGTAAATATTCACTTGGCGAACAGCCTAACTGTTTTTTAAACACAATATAAAGCTTACTTTTACTCATGCACGCTTTTTGACACAAGGTTTCAATATCAAGCGGTTTGGCACTATTTTGTTCAATATAATGAACAACTGCGGTAATGCCCGTTGCATCAGGTGATTTCTGACTATAATTTAACAGTAAATCTCGCCCCTGCTCTCTCAATAATTTAATGATAAGCTCTGATACACCCAACTCGACCATTATTTCCTTGTCGGGGTGATTATGAGTAAACAGTAAGACAAGCTTCTCTAATAACTGCTGTGTATCACGAGTATGGTGAGAGTGAATGATATGCGGTTGATACTGCCAATCATGATCGAGGTGGTTTAAGCTCGTTAAGTCATGCATCCGCTCAGAAATAACTTCAATACGCTCTTTGGGGATCTCAATTGTCAAACAGGTCGTAGGTTGTTGCTCATTGGCTTCTGGGAAATCAATTTCTACATATTCACCAGGCGGCATAACAAAAGATTCATGAGGTAAAAAGACTTGCTCTTCTTCATCATGAAAGTTATGCATAATCTTTTTACCTTTGACCATGCCGCAATACATAAGCTGATCAGCACCAAGGCCAACCCGTGAGGCTGAACGGTAGGTATCATAAATACTTAGCTCAGAGTCAGGGCCAGCAAAACTAAGCTTATTTTCAACGAGTAAGTGTCGATTATCTCGTCGTTTGTTTGGTGATAACTTATTCATAT
>WTAY01000078.1 GCA_013139345.1 Methylophaga sp.
CGTTAATAAATAGTTTGCCAACAGCGATGACATCTTGATAATTAATTTGCCATACTTCTTTCTTTGTACTCACAGGGTCAAGGTAATGAATGTGTGTGCTTGCAAGTCCTGCTGGATGCGGGCCAGAAAAAGTATGTACTTCAATATTTCCAGCTACATTAGCGGGTGTTGGTGAGTTTTCAGCTTGGCAAATAAATACTTTACCATCGGTGAGGTGGCTTAAGATGGTTAAACCATTTGCATAATCTGTTGCAGAAGCCTGAATAATGACATCGGCATCTGCTGCTAATGGATTACTATCCATTGCTGTTACAAAAATGGAGTGGGGATTTGATTCAGGATTAGCTGATTTACTATATGGACGAGTACGAAGTGCTGTCCATAAACCAGAATCTAATAAGTTCTTCTTTACGTCATCACGACTTAATGAGGCTAATTGTGATTGCTTATATTGCTGGAAGCTAAGCTCATCATCACCCTCTAATTCGATAATGATGGACTGTAGAACACGTTTTGCACCACGATTGATGGCTTTAACTGTCCCAGCCCCTGGAGAGGTAAATTGGACGCCCGGAATTTTCTTATCCAAGAATAAGGCTTGACCAAGTTTAACCTGCTGACCTTCTTCAACCAGCATGGTTGGCTTCATACCAATATATTCATTACCTAATACGGCAACTGAGTTAACCGTATTTGCGTTATGAATAGTCTGTTCGGGATTACCCGCTATGGGCAAATCAAGCCCTTTTTGTATAGAAAAATGCATAGATGCTTGGTTGGCGGCAGAAATGTCTACCTCCCTTCCGAACTCCTTTTATCTGAGATTTGGCCTAGTATAAGTAGTGTTAAGCCATATGTGAAGCGGATATCATAACTTAATTGCTATGAGGATCTTTTAGCCACCGTAATCCTATGAAAAATGCGATTAATGTTGTCAGTGCTGCCATGCTAAATGTAGCTGTTGGTCCGGGGGATACCCAAAAATAACCACTACATAAACTTCCAATTGCACCACCTGCTCCAAAACCAATACTGCTATATAAGGCTTGGCCTCGCCCTTGGTTCTTGCCGGTAAAATAGTGATGGATCCATGTTATTGCAGCAGCGTGAAATGAACCAAAACTGGCAGCATGGAGGAGCTGGGCAAATAATAACAAACCCAAAGAGTCAGGATAGAATCCAATAATCAGCCAACGAACAGTACTTAATATTAAGCTGATGAGTAATACCAATCGAAGCCCAAAGCGGGGCAGCCAGTGATGCATGAATAAGAAAATGACAATTTCAGCAACCACGCCCAAGGCCCAGAGTTGTCCAATAAGACTGCGACTGTAACCGTGCTGTTCTAGGTAAATAGTGTAAAAAGTATAATAAGGGCCGTGACTTATTTGCACCAAAATACAGAGTGATAAAAAGGCGATAACCTCAGGACGCTTTAATATAGCGAGAATAGGTTGATGCTCTAAGCTTAAATGCCGTGATGATGATTCAGGGACTGTTAAACTGATAATCCATATAGCAATCAAGCTAAGCAGCATGATGTAAGGAACAATGCTTGCATCATAATATTCGAGTAGCATTCCTAAGCCTGCAACCGTAATAATAAAGCCTACAGAACCCCAGAGCCTGATTTTGCTGTAGTGGTGACTGTGTTCACCGAGGTGTTGTAATGTTGTTGCTTCAAACTGGGGTAGGGAAGCATTCCAAAAAAAACTAAAGACGAATAGAACGCCAGCAATCCAAAGATAACTATTACTGAATAAGATAGCGGAGAAAGCAATTGCCCCAACAAAACTCGCTAAGCGGACAATAGACATTCGCTGACCACGATGATCGGCAATCCATCCCCAGATATTGGGCGCAACGATTCGTGTTGCTAATAATATAGCGGTTAACTCACCAATCTCTTGTGCGGAGAAACCTTCCCATTGAAGGTAAAGCCCCCAATAAGGGACAAGCACACCTAACGATGCAAAGTAGAAAAAGTAGAAGCCTGATAAGCGCCAATAGGGCGTGTTTTTATGGGGCACGCCAGACTCTGCTTAGGCTTGAGCTGGGATAATTGGCGTTCCCGAGTTTACATCCATATTTTGTGCACGGTGGCGTAGCAAGTGATCCATTAAGACCATGGCAAGCATGGCTTCAGCAATAGGTGTAGCTCGAATTCCTACACAAGGATCATGGCGACCTTTAGTAACAACTTCGACAGGTTCGCCATCGGTATTAACACTGCGACCCGGAATACTCAGGCTAGATGTCGCTTTTAATGCCATGCTAACCAGAATATCTTGGCCACTTGAGATACCACCTAAAATGCCACCGGCATTATTACTTAAGAAGCCTTCAGGGGTGATTTCATCACGGTGTTCAGTACCTTTTTGAGTAACGGATTCAAAGCCAGCTCCAATTTCTACACCTTTAACTGCGTTAATGCTCATCATTGCATGAGCAATTTCAGCATCAAGGCGATCAAAAATAGGCTCACCTAAGCCGGGAGGGACATTCGTTGCAATAACATTAACGCGAGCACCAATTGAATTACCTTTTAAGGATTTCATATAGTCTTCGATCTGTTGCTCTTTATCAGCATCTGGACAGAAGAAGGCACTTTTTTCTAACTGTTCCCAATCCAGTTTTTCAATTATAACGGGGCCAAGTTGTGCTAAATATCCAGTAACTTCGATGCCAAACTGTTCTTTTAAGTATTTTTTTGCAATCCCGCCTGCTGCAACACGCATCGCCGTTTCACGTGCAGAAGAGCGACCACCACCACGATAATCACGGAAACCATATTTCTGATGGTAGGTGTAATCAGCATGAGCCGGTCTAAACTGATGCATGATATTGCCGTAATCTTTCGAACGTTGATCGGTATTTTCGATCATCATCGCAATAGGTGTTCCGGTTGTTTTACCTTCAAATACACCTGAAAGGATTTTGACTTGGTCTAGTTCCTGACGTTGAGTTACAAAACGAGTTTTCCCGGGACGACGACGATCAAGATCACCTTGTAAATCAGCTTCGGTAAGCTCTAGTCCCGGAGGGCAACCATCAACAATACAGCCAATAGCGGGGCCATGGCTTTCACCAAAGCTAGTGACAGTAAATAATTTTCCGAAGCTGTTGCCTGACATAATGAAGTCTCAATAATTTTCTAAACAATGAATAGGGTAGCAAATCCAAGAAATGCCATAAATCCTACGACATCTGTAACGGTCGTGAGTAACACGCCACCTGATAGGGCGGGATCGATTCCAAAACGTTTTAAAGCTATGGGAATGGTGACGCCAGCAAGCGCCGCAGCAACCAGATTAATAATAATAGCCGCCCCAATTAATAGGCCTAATTCAATACTGTTAAACCATAAACTGGTTACAACTGCGATAGCAAAAGCCCAAATTAGACCATTACTTGCGCCTACGGCAATTTCTTTACGCAGTAACCAACGTTGGTTTTTTTCATTTAATTGGCCGAGTGCCATTGAACGAATAACAAGGGTTAATGTTTGACTGCCAGCAACGCCACCCATGCTAGCGACTATAGGCATTAGTATTGCCAAGGCAACTTGTTTTTCGAGCGTGGTTTCAAATAAACCAATGACCCATGCGGCTAAAAATGCGGTTAATAAGTTAACACCTAGCCATAAAGACCGACGGTGAATACTTTTACCAATGGGGGCAAAAGTATCTTCATCTTCCCCTAAACCCGCCATACTTAACATGGTATGTTCAGCATCATCACGGATAACGTCAACCACGTCATCGATAGTAATACGACCTAAGAGGTGATTATCTTTATCAACAACAGGAGCTGAGATAAGATCATGTTTTTCAAAGCGCAGCGCAACTTCACTTTCATCGGTATTGGCGTGAATGGCTTCAATTTGGTGTGACATAACCTGACTTACAGTCAAAGAGCGACTACGACTGACAACTTGAGTGAGTGCTAATGTACCAAGATAGTGATCTTTATGATCCACAACATAAAGACTATCTGTATTGCTTGGCAAGGTGTCAAGTAAGCGTAAATAGCGTAATACCACTTCAAGCGTGATATCGGATCGAACCGTGACCACATCGGTGTTCATCAAACCACCGGCAGTATCTTCATCATAGGCTAAGACTGCTTCAACTCGGCGACGATGTTGACTATCCATGACTCGAAGTACTTCTTGAGTAACATGGTCCGGCAAGTTTTGTAGAATATCTGCGACATCATCAGGTGCCAGATCTTCTGTTGCACTCACTAAGTCTGCGGTGTTCATATCCTGAATCAAGTCAGTTTGAACATCTTCACCTAAATACGATAATACTTCACCACGAAGTTCAGGGTTAATGATTGGCCAACAAACTCGTCGTTCTTCGGGAGGAAGAGATTCGAGTAAATGAGCTGTTTCAGCAGGATGGAGACTGGCTAATAAACGACGCATACGCAAAAAACGGCCACTCTCTAACGCTTCTGTCAGCGTATCGATAGGCTTATTAATTGAATTTTGTTGATTTAGCTCAGGCATCCGCTCATCCAAAAGGTGGTGTTGCGTAGTTAGCTGAACATTTTAGCCTGCTTGGTGCCCTTAGCCTAGTGCGAAGGGCTATTTATTTGTTCTAGTAACAATTCTGCATCGAAGGGATCGGACATATTTAAGATCTGCAAGGCATTCTTAGGCAGCTGTCCCAGATCTGTTTCGTTAATCACCTGCTTAATTTCTAATAAAGCATTAGGGTGCATACTAAAATTCTCTAGCCCCATTGCAAGCAGTAGACGAGTATAACGAGAGTCACCTGCCATTTCTCCACACATCGAAACTGGAACATTATGTTTCTTGCCGGCATCAATAGTTACCTGAATGAGTCGTAATACAGCAGGGTGAAGGGGATCATAAAGATAGTTAACATGGTCATCAATTCGGTCAATGGCCAGTGTATATTGGATGAGGTCATTGGTACCAATAGATAAAAAGTCGACCTGTTTGGCAAACATTTCAGCACAAATGGCACTGGCAGGAATTTCAATCATTGCACCTGTTTCGATATGGTGGTCATATTCCAAACCTTCTTTATCTAGTTCGAATTTACAACGTTGCAATAGGTGTTGAGCTTGCAATAATTCTTGTGTGTTAGAGATCATCGGAAACATGATTTTAATTTTTCCGAAAGCTGAAGCGCGTAAAATGGCACGTAATTGCGTTCGAAACATATTAGGTTGCTTTAAGCATAAGCGAATAGCGCGTAAACCTAGTGCTGGGTTAGTTGTTGTTTGATTGAGGTTTCTGCCACCATCCACTGTTTTATCTGCACCTAAATCAAAAGTACGAATGGTGACCGCTTGATCATTCATTCCTTCAACTACTTTACGGTAGGCAGTAAGCTGCTCCTCTTCTTCAGGAGGCGAATTGCGATTCATATAGAGAAATTCAGTACGATATAAACCAATACTTTGGGCACCTGAATTACTAATAGTGGTGATATCATCAGGGCTATCAGCATTTGCATGTAAGCTGATTTTTTTACCATCACGAGTTTGAGATGGTTGTGATTTATAGCGACTTAGCGATGCAATGTGTTGTTTAAAGCTGATGAGACGCTGTTGATATTCATCGTGTGTATTTGCGTCTGCACCAGCGATTAATGTGCCAGCCTCACCGTCAACAATAAGCGGTTCATTATCTTGAATATAGCGACGAAGAGAGCCAACACCCACAATTGCGGGAATACCTAAACTCCGAGCCAAAATTGTGGTGTGCGATGTCGCGCCACCATGTTCTGTTACAAAGGCTGCTACGCCTTGGTGCTGCATTAACATGGTGTCTGCAGGAGTAAGATCTTCAGCAATAATAATTGCACCTTTGAGACGACCATCGGTGATGTCTACATCAGAGCTTTCTTCATCAGCTAATAAACGATGAATTCGATTAACGACATGTTCAACATCATTCCGACGAGTGCGTAGATAGGGATCATCCATTTCATTAAATACATTAATGAGTGCATCACGTTGTAATTGTAGTGCCCATTCTGCATTACAGTGACGTTGGCGAATCATCTCGACCGGTATCTTTGTTAATGATGAGTCCTGCATCATTAACAAATGGGTATCAATAAAAGCAGATACATCAGCAGGAGCATTCGCAGGAATATTATCTCGGATTGCTTTTAGCTGTTTTTTCGCTTGTTCTGTTGCATGTTCTAGGCGTGCAACTTCATGCTCTACCTCACCGTTGAGAACAATGTATTCGAGTACATCAGGCTGATTATGAAAAAGAATATGGGCATTACCGATCGCAATACCACGAGAGACACCTAGGCCATGTAGTTCGAGGCTCATTCTCCTTCTCCAAAGTAATTATTGATTAAGGTTTCGATTTCTTTTAATGCAGGTTTAGCATCATCACCGTCGGCACTCACTACTATTTCTGTGTCTTTGGCTGCGGCGAGCATCATCATGCCCATAATGCTTTTACCATTCACCGTACGCCCATTGCGGGAGACATTTATATCAGATTCAAATTGTGATGCTGTAGTAACAAACTTTGCAGAGGCCCGAGCATGTAGACCTAATTTATTAATGATAAGAAATGTTTTTTCAATCATGATTCGCACCCTGTCTTATGGCAACGAGCAATGCCTTCTTGACCACCTGTAAGCGCTTTCTGCTCGAGTTCATTTAGGTTTAGGTTGGGGTAATTTAGAACACGAATAAGCATAGGCAAGTTGAGCCCTGATACAACACGAATATCATCTCGCTCAGAAACCGTACAAGCAATGTTACTAGGTGTTGAGCCGAACATATCCGTCATAATGAGAATGCCATGGCCTTGATCTAATCCCTCTAGCTCTTTGTTCAATTCACGGCGAATATGATCAGGATTATCATTAATCCCAATTGAAATCACTTTGGTTGGTAGAGGAGAGCATGACAACATTTGTCGTGCGGTATTGATAAGCTCAGCACCGATTTGATTGTGGGAGACGAGTAATATGCCTACAGTCATGGAGTTTCTCTACGTTTAATATTGGACATGATTATGTGTTGACGTTTTTTTAGCTCATTTTCAGGCTGATGCTGGCTTGTCTGCATCGTTAACCAGCCTTGAATACGATGAGTAAGGGATGCTGGATTATCTGTGGAGAGTGTTAATAACGGGAAAGTGAGCCCTAAAAGGGTGTGTGTTTTTTCTGCGGTGAGTGTGATATCTGACTGGAATGTCGCTTGTAATGAAATCACAGCATGTAATGTCTGGTGTTGTTGCCACGCATCTTGACCGAAAACAGTGGGAATAGAAATTAGCCCTAATTCTCGTGTATGCAATAAGCCTTCTAGCATAGGAGGGCAATGACCGGTGATACGGTTTGATTGACGAGAAAATTCAACCACATCATCAGCGATAAGCTGGTGGCCTTGATATATTAATTCTAATGCAAGGCTACTTTTCCCAATCCCTGCTGGGCCAATAATGAGTATGCCAAGACCGGCTATCCGCATCAGAACGCCATGATGACTTTCTAACTGCGAGTGATTAACCATATCTGTCTAAGCATCATCAATGGTCAGTAAAATCTCAAAGATTTGTTCAGAACTACTTGCATCACGAATCTTCTGACATGTCCCTGCTTCACGAAATAATGTAACCAGTCGTGCAAGGTGCTGAAGATGGTGATCGCCATCATCCTCAGGTACTAATAAACCAAATGCAATATCAACAGGTTTTTTATCTGCTGATTCATAATTGACGGGAGACTCTAATGTCATCATGGATGCAATGGTATGTGTCAGACCTGGGATTCGGGCGTGAGGTATTGCCACGCCCTTACCCAGACCTGTACTGCCTAACCGTTCTCGTTCCAGCAATGCCTGAAAAATATTATCTGCCGAGGTGGCATTCGTATTCTTTGCCAACATGTGGCTAATTTTTTCCAGAGTTCGTTTTTTACTAGACGCAGAATTATTACAACTAATATTGTCTGCGTTGATGAGTAAGGCGGCAATAAGCATTAATAATCCTACACTTAGCTAGCGTTTTGTTTCATGTTAGCACCATCAGTTTGGTGATGATTTTTGATTTTATCTTTGTGCTTGATAATTTGGCGATCAAGTTTTGAGACCAAATGCTCAATTGCAGTATACATATTTTCATTTTCATCTGATGCGAACAAATCAGCACCACTCACATGAACCGTTGCTTCAGCTTTTTGACGTTTCTTTTCAACGGTTAGAATGACATGAACATTTGTCATATGGTCGAAGTGACGAGTTAATTTTTCGAATTTACTGTTGACATGGTCACGAAGACTATCTGTGATTTCAATATGTTGTCCGCTTAAGTTTAATTGCATAAGACTTAACTCCTGTTGAGTGAATAAAAACTGGTTTAAACCAGCCGTTTACGTTCGTTAGATGGCGGAATTGCCAATGTTTCACGGTATTTTGCAATGGTTCTACGTGCTACGTTAATACCTTGGTCACCAAGAATATCTGCAATTTTACTATCACTTAATGGTTTCCGTGGGTTTTCAGCCGCAACAAGTTTTCTAATAATGGCACGAATTGCTGTTGCAGAACATTCGCCACCACTATCGGTGCTCACATGGCTTGAAAAGAAGAATTTCAATTCATAAATGCCACGCGGTGTATGTAGATATTTACGAGTAGTTACTCGAGAAATAGTGGACTCGTGCATTTCAACTATTTCAGCAATATCCGCCAGCACCAATGGTTTCATTGCTTCGTCGCCGAAATCAAGGAAGTTTGCTTGGCGATTAATAATCGCTTCAGCTACCTTGAGTAATGTTTCATTACGGCTTTGTAAGCTTTTTAAGAACCAACGGGCTTCTTGTAAATTATTTTTAAGATACGTGTTGTCAGCACTGTTATCAGCACGTTTAATGAGTTGTGCATAATGTTCAGCAACTTGGATGCGTGGGGCATTATCAGGATTAAGCGATAACTGCCATTTACCATTGATCTTTTTGGTATACACATCCGGCACGATATATTCAGTTTTATCAACTTGAATATGACTACCTGGACGCGGATTTAAAAGCTGAATTGTCCGAACAAGCTCGGTTAATTGATCATCACTGACTTTTAAAGAACGTTTAATTTGAGCATAGTCACGTTTAGCTAAGGTGTCTAAGTGTTTGTCGATGAGCTCTGTTAACAGTTCAATATTATCAATATCTGATTCATATAATTTGAGCTGAATTAATAAACATTCACGTAAATCACGAGCAGCAACACCCACAGGGTCAAAATGTTGAATGCGATGTAAGACTGCTTCAATTTCATCAAGCTCAATTTCATCAAACTCACTGTCTAAGCTTAGTTGAATATCTTCGAGTGTTCCCTTCAAATAACCATCATCTTCGATTGAATCGATAATAATGGTAGCTATCGCACGCTCAGCATGGGAAAAATGAGTTAAACGCATTTGCCAGAGCAAGTGTTCTTGCAGGCTTTCACTACTATTATCTTCGTTTTCTCGTTCCATTCCGGAATCAATAACTTGACTCGTGGTTGTTGTGGCTGGAGGAGTATCGAAGGTATCTTCCCACTGGCTATCAGTAGGGAGTTCATCAGGAATAGTGCCATTATCAAGATGCATATCATCTTGAGTAACTGCTTCGGCTATTTCTTTATTTTCTTGTGTTGTACTTGCATCACTATCGTGTTCAAAATCTTCTTCTACTTCGAGAAGAGGGTTTGTTTCTAAGGCTTCTTGAATCTCAGCTTGTAGCTCCAACGATGAAAGTTGCAACAAGCGAATGGCTTGCTGTAACTGGGGTGTCATCGATAGGCTTTGGCCTACACGTAGCTGTAATGAGGCTTTCACAACGCGTTATAAAAAAACTTATGGTTCATGTGGCTATACTACCGCAAGTATTATGCCGTTGCATATAGTTTTCAGTGTAATTTTTTAAAAGGGTTTTAAAATACAGTTACGGCAGTAGATTTAAAGCTTAGGCAGACGGTCTTTCCTAGCGATAAATTGAGATTATTCAGTGACTCAGGGCTAATAA